>CACWKD010000019.1:30057-35215 GCA_902761345.1 uncultured Ruminococcus sp.
AGGGAAAGGGGGTTGGGGGTATGGGTGACGTCAATAAATGTTAAATAAAACCAACATCTTGGGTCGACAGGAATAAATCCTTAAGTTGTAGATAGTGGACTAATAACTAATAACTAACACCTTATAAATCCAAAGACGTAAGGCTTTCCGATATTATTCACTATTCATTATTCAATCTTCATTATTCATTAATATCCGCTTTCCAAAGTAGTGCACCGGGTCAAGAATTATGTCGTTTACTATTATATAAAAAAGCAGACACCCAGCGGCGCCTGCAATTATCCTGTAAATAAAATGCAGTCCCGGTTTTTATTAACGACAGGAGGGTACAAATGAACTGTCGATTTTATTATACAACTATATTACCGCATTGTCAACCTCTATATCAAATCAAACAAACTTAATTGCGTCGGTGAGATCACTTCTATTTCCGTATCGTCTTTATAACTTTGAGCTTTGAACTAACAACTTTACTAAAAAACGGACAGCCGCTTTCATTTGACTGTCCGTAAATATTTATCTTACCGCTATGAGAACATATTGACACGATGAATTATTCAAATCGTATCTGAGCTGTCCTGTCGTAGTCTGTCTTATTATCACTCTGCTGCCCGAAAGCTCAATTCCTCCGCTGCCTCCCGTTTCCTTAGCCGATACCGCAAAATACACCTTATTCACATCATCGCTGTATTGTACAGGCGGTTTGCCGACTGCATAGTATATTACAACAGACGGCGAAAACGACAGCGTCAACTCTCTTACGTCCTCATCTGTACCCTGAAGAACTCTTATCTGATATGTATCCCTAAGCTTTGATCTGTCATCGTCTGTAAGGTGTACAAGAGTGTTTTCGATATGATCCCCCACTGCGCTGTCAATTATAGCATTGTCACGGTTAAAATCCGACCTTACAGGTCTGTCGATGTTTGCCCAGAAGTTAAGCTGTAATTTATCTGTCTTAAATGATGACGGCATTATTATTCCTCCCCGTTATATCTTTCAAACTCCTGCCAAGTCATATTCTTGTCATCTAATCCTCCAAAGGTAAGCTCCAGCGCGTCAAGTCCGTCAAAATCTATCGTGCGGAAGTCCACTGTAAAGGTCAGATGATACGGCAGAAATTTCTTTGCTCTATCTATAATATTATCCTGCTGTACACGGCTCAGAGTATGGTCATGCGAATAAATATACACATCGTAAACCATGGGGTTTTCTATAATATCGCACTCGATACCCACACTCCTGAAAAAATGATATATTCCCTCGACTGTATTGTCGTTTGACGAAAGGGTAAGCATATTGCTTATCATATCACGGCGTTTATCAAGTTCGAGATCATCTCTCGCTTTCCCGAAAAGCCTTTCATAAAATTCAAGACCTCTCGCCTGCGCTGTTGACGAGATACACTCCCTCAGTACCTCGTCTGCGCATTCTCTGAGTAAGTCTAAAGCCTGCGAATAGCTTTGCAGTTCTTTATATACAAGAGTTCCGTTGTTGAGTTTATAGTTCTTTATCGGGTACGTCATTTTTATCATTTCGCTAAGTGTTCCCATAAACCCACCTCGTTACACACGTTCTGTAACAGAGATCGTTCCCTGCCACGCTATACAATCATCGTCTATCTGAGTATCGCTGCAGCGTATGGTTGAAAAAGTATAATTCTCCACACCCTCGGCGTGCTGTATATACTCGCCGACTTCGGACAAATAAAAATCCTCTCCTGCGCCCATAAGAGAAAAATACTCCCCTATCGCGCTTTGTATGTTTTCCTGAACCTGCGCAAAATCATATCCGCTTTTAACCGTTACAGAAACATATATATTTATCGGAACTTTAACAAGAGTTCCTACCTCTATATCCACATTGATCTCTCTGAGTTCTTCAAGGTGTCTTTTTACATTATTTATAAGCTCCTCGGACGGGTCGCCCGTATCGCTCATAATATAAATGTCTAAAGTTCCCGCGCCTCTTACTCCTGCCGCAGCGCCTGCCGCGCGTACGCCCTCCACTTCAAGCGTACTCTGAATATAAAAGGCTTTGTTTGTACCGTTTGGAATATTTACAAAGCTGTCGAGAACTCTGCGTCTTAGCTGTTCGTCTGTTTCCTCGTCGCTGCCGTCTGTCATCATATACTCGTTTACTACGCTTAAAAGAGTATGCACAGGCGTTACGATAACCGTTATAGTATCTGCCGTAACATTGCCGTTATTGCCTGCGTTTACCGCCTCCGCCATACAGGTAACGGCACGCTGTCCCGAGGAGATGACCGCCTCGCAAAGAGTTTCAAACCTCTGCGGATCATCGCCCCTTGTTGACAAGACAGTCCCCTCGGGTATTACAACATCATAATCGAGCGGTATATCGAGATAGAACTTTACCTCGCCTGCGGCTTTCGTGCCGTTTCTTCTCGTAAGTCCTCGCTGTTTAGCGTGTCTGTCAAGGTACTCGCCCTCTGCCGTATCGGGGAACATCTGTCTTTTTACAAATTCATACTCCGACTGCAAAGAGAACACCTCTCCTGCAAGGACTTTCATTCTAACGCCTATATCGGACGCGCTGTCGGGAGAAGTACCTGTTCTCTCCTCGTATTTTTCTGTCATTCTGCTAAGTATCTGTTCATACGTTTCCATTTATAGTTACCTCCGTATTCATACTCTCATCGCCGAAGTACACCTCGACTGTAAGAGTAATTTTGTTATTGTTTCTCACAGCCGTAACTTCCCCGACAGAAATATTTTCCTCGTCTGCTATTGCGTCTGCCACAAAAAGTCGGAGGTCTGCGTTTTCCTGCTCAAAAATGTAATCATAGTCTGCGCCGAGATGTCTGTCATAAGCAAAACTGCCCCTCCTTGTAAGCAGGCAAAACCTCACTCTCTGGCAAGCCTCCTCTATGGAATGTATGCTTATCGGACAGCCTGTTTCGTTTTGATAAAAATCTCCGTCTGTTACTAAAGTATCCATTACATGCCCTCGCTTTCGGGGAACTCTCTGCCGTTTATAAGTACCCTGCCGTCATTTTTTAAGATTATGCTTGCGCCGCCCGAGGAGTAAAGTCCTATCTCACCCTCGCTAAGTTCAAGCGGCGGAGTTTTGCACACGCCGAGAATGTAGTTTGTATTACCCACCTGAACAGACAGAGTTTTTTCACCTTTTTTCGGGATATAAGCTATACCGTATGGAGTACAGGCTTCACTGCCCGAACCGTCATACGATGAAACAGTCGCCGTAAGCTTATCGTAAACGGCTGAAATAGTTTTAGGTATCCACATTTACTTATCACCTCTTAAAGCAAGCTTTACAGAAGTACGCTCTCCGTTTTTGTCAAAGGTGTACTTTATTTTTTGAATATACAAAAGTCTGTTTTCACACCAAGGCGCATTTACAAAAGCCATACTTCCTATCTCGTTTATCATACATTTCGGACAATCAAGCTGTACGGTAAAGCTTTTGTTGTTGGACGATTTTATTATCCTGTCTGCGTCCGACACAGAACCGCCCGTACTTTCCAAGAGGTTTAAACAGCGTACCCTTTTTATCGCCGTACCCTCGCATTCGGGATTTTTTACGCTCATACAAAAGCCTTTCTCGTCATAGACTTTGATTTCCGAAATTTTCGTATATCTGTTGTCGCACACCTTTATCCCGTCAAACGGTACTCCTCTGCTATTATCGAAAAGTATTGCCGAACCGCTTTTATAAATATCGGCAGCTATTCTGCCCGTATGGTCTATACGCATAGTTGAAAATAAAAACTCCCTGCAAAACCTCTGTATAACCCTATAATGCGAACTGCCCTTTTTTACGGTAAAAGTACCGCCTTTTTCTTTTATATCACAATTTTCTTTTTTTGTAATACCAAACGGCTCTGCGTGTTCTCTTATTATCACATCAAAAGACGGATCGTTATAAGTAACCGTACTGCTCTCGCTGTCTGTCAAGAGCGCGGCAAGACTTCTTGCGTAAACCGTAATTTCGGATTTTCTGCTGTCGTATCTGAGAACGGTTTCGTCTGCAATTCCCGAAAAGATAACATTACCGTTTTCAACCGCCGATTTAATATCGTAAATACCGTCATTTAAAACGTATATCCTGTCTATATACGGAAAATCCTCCCTATACGCAAAAACGGCTGTCAAGCTGTCGCACGGAACATCAGCCTCCTGTTCGATAACAACACTAACAGGAGTATCAAGCTGATAAAAAGTACCGTTTGTTTCCGCTGCGAACTTCATCTTAAACGCACCCTCTTTCCCTCATCGATACTAAGTATATTTCTTATATCCGTATTAAGCATAATAAGCGTTTCTATCGGCACATCACATCTGTACGAAATATCCCATAAGGTTTCGTTTTGCAGGCTTACAGTAAATTTATCCTGTGTTATATCGCTTGACTTTCTCTGTAAATCTGCGCAGAATTCAAACTCTATAACAATAAGCTCATCACAGGAAATTGCCTTAGCCGACAGCTTTTTAAGTACCGCAGTATAGACGCCCATTTCGGGGATACACAATTTAGCCGCAGTATTCTTTTTCTGCACTCTCAAAAGCTTAGCATAATCGTCAAAGCAGTCGCCGCCGTAAAGTTCTCCCGTACCCTTTATTGTAACGGTATCGTCACGAATACTCTGCATTACAGGCGATGAGCCTATCGGAGTATATTCCCGTACCGTTTTACTCTTGACAATTACAAGTTCTTTAGGGTTGTGCCTTACGGTTATTCCCCCAAACCTCATTAAAGAATAAGCCATTATTCGTCCTCGCTTTCGCAGTCAAGCGTCTTGCTGTACCGCCTTGACTGTCTTTCATAGTATTCTGAAAGTTCATCTGCATTTTGTTCGGTGTTCTCGCTGTAATAATCGTTATTTTCATTCTCCATAGGTATATCCTTTCTTATTGTTATCCGAATTATAGTAAGCGACTTTGATTTTTGCCTTATTATATTAAGATACTCAATTAAAAAACAAGTTTTTGGGTTTTAGGGGACGCTTTCTGCCAAAGCGTCCCCTCTTTCAAAACAGTCCACCGGACTGTTTTGAAATTCACCCCTTGCAAAGGGCTGAAGTCTGCCTTCGGCGAGCAGGGACGCTGTCCCTGCACCCTGCAAGCCTTTGAAAAGGCTTGAGCAAAACTTTAATATGTTATCTTTATCCTTTTTT
>CACWKD010000020.1:0-29619 GCA_902761345.1 uncultured Ruminococcus sp.
TTGCGAAGCTGTTCCTTGATTTTTTTATCAACATCAAGAGCCTCGATTTTTTTGTTCAGTCTTTCTAAATCTTCCTCGTCGTCAACAATTCCTCCAAGCTCCATCTTAATCGACATTATCTGCTCGCGAAGAAAAAACTCTTTCTGACGCTCGTCCATCTGCTCATGGGCACGCTCGGCAATTTTCTTTTCAAGAGAAATAATCTCTGTTTCCCTCTGAAGTATTTTTAGCAACTTTTCGTATCTGCTTTTAATATCAAATTCCGCTATTATCCTTTGTTTCTCAAAGAAATCAGGCGCCATGTGTGCCGCAGCAAAATCCGCAAGTTCGGACGGATTTTTTGTATATCTGATTTTTTCGTATATATCTGACGGATACTTCGGAGAAAGCTTTACATACGCCTTAAAGTCCTCTTTAAGCACATTCATATAAGCTTTAACTTCGGCAGTTATCGGTTTTTCTATATAATCCGCTCCTACTATATACGAATTAAAATGCTTTTTCTCTTTGGTATATTTAACAGAGATACCTCGCTTTATTCCCTCTGCAATAACTTTCATCGGTTTGTCTTGAGTGGCATTGATTACCTGAACTATTTTCAGTATTGTACCTACCGAGAAAAAAATATCAGGCTTGGGATCCAGATCCATAGGATACATCTGAGTTACCGCAAACACAAGCTGTCCTTTTTTCAGAGCGAACTGTACCGCCTCTTTAGTTTCTTCTCTCGACGCCTCGAAATGTACTATCGCACCGGGGTAAAACGTTGTGCCTCTTACAGGAATAACAGGCATTACACCCACAGGAGCGAATTTATAGTCCGGATACAAACGTGTGCATGCCTCAATAGTAAATTCCGGTTCTGTCAACGGTAATCCGTCGGCTACTTGCTGCACATGATTTTTTACATCTTCAAAATCATCTTCTCTTATCATCAAACGTTTTGCAAGCAATTCTGTTCTTTTTTCAACATTCATTTCTTCATCGCTGTTTAATTCATCAAAAACATTGATTTTTTTCTCGTCACTCATAAACACCCTCCTGTTACTCTATACTTTTTCAAAATAATCATATAATTCTATGTTATAAATATTGCTAACGGGGGAGACCGCTTTGTCTGTATGGTCCTCCCCCAAAATCGTACAAATTATTTTTTATCCGACGCTGTAACCTTTCTTGTCATATCCCTCTCTATATCGGGTACGTCAAGACCGTTAACGCAGTCGCCGTTTATTGTTATCTTCGTAATGGTTTCGTCTGACGGTGATGTAAACATAAGCTCGCCGAGTATCTCCTCCATTATCGCGCGAAGTCCTCTTGCGCCTGTTTCTCTCTTTAACGCTTTCTGCGCAATAGCCTTATAAGCGTCCTGTGTGAACACAAGGTCAATTTTATCCATTTTAAACAGAGTTTTATACTGACCTACAATAGAATTCTTAGGCTCATTGAGTATTCTTACAAGCGCGTCCTCGTCAAGTCCCTGAAGCGCTGTAATTACAGGTATTCTTCCCACAAGTTCGGGAATTAGTCCGAATTTTACAAGATCGTGTGCTTCAACCTTGCTCATCCAGTCTGTTTTGCTAAGCTCCTCTTTACTGTGAACTTCTGCGCCAAATCCCATAGATGATGAACCGATACGCTTTTCAACTACCTTTTCAAGGCCGTCAAAAGCGCCTCCGCAGATAAACAGTATGTTGCTTGTATCTATCTTAATAAAATCTGCCTGCGGGTGTTTTCTGCCGCCTCCCGGGGGAACATTTGCCACTGTACCCTCTATGATTTTAAGAAGCGCCTGCTGTACGCCCTCTCCGCTTACGTCACGGGTTATAGACGGATTTTCGGATTTTCTTCCTATCTTGTCTATCTCGTCAATGTAAATAATACCTCTTTCAGCCTTACTTACATCATTATCCGCAGCCTGAATAAGTCTTAACAGAATATTCTCAACGTCCTCGCCTACATATCCTGCCTCTGTAAGAGTAGTTGCATCAGCTATTGCAAACGGTACGTCAAGCGCTGTTGCAAGTGTTTGCGCAAGCAATGTTTTACCCACACCGGTAGGACCTAAAAGAAGCACGTTACTCTTATCAAGTCTGTCGTTATTCTTTTTATTCAAAACCCTCTTATAGTGATTATACACCGCAACACAGAGAGTTTTCTTTGCAGCCTCTTGACCGATAACGTAATCGTCAAGAATTTTTTTCATCTCCATAGGTTTCTTGAGTTTTATATTCAAGCGGCTTTTTCCTGTTTTTGAAGAACTATCGCCAAATTCGTCCTCAAGAATAGAGTTGCAAAGATCTATGCACTCATCGCATATAAATACATCGTTGCCTGCAATCAAACGTCTTACATCATGCTGGCTTTTTCCGCAGAATGAGCAAGCTATTTCGGATCTTGAATTATTGTTTTTCCCTGCCATAAAATAAAGCTCCTCAAACAATTATCTGTTTGTTATTATCTTGTCTATAAGACCGTACTTGAGAGCCTGCTCTGCTGTCATAAAGTTATCTCTCTCTGTATCCCTTGCAATTACATCATAGGGCTGACCTGTACGCTCGGAAAGTATAGTGTTAAGCTTTTTCTTTGTTCTGATTATATGATCAGCATGTATCATTATATCGGTAGCCTGACCCTGTGCTCCGCCGCTCGGCTGATGTATCATAATATCGCTGTTAGGCAAAGAAATTCTCTTTCCCTTTGCGCCTGCTGCAAGCAAAAATGCTCCCATACTCGCAGCCATACCCATACAGATAGTTGATACGTCACACTTGATATACTGCATTGTATCATATATAGACATACCTGCTGTTACCGAACCGCCCGGGCTGTTGATATAAAGACTTATATCCTTGGAGGGATCCTGTCCCTCAAGGTACAAAAGCTGAGCTACAACAACACTTGCGGAAGCGTCGTTTACCTCATCTGTAAGCATTACTATTCTGTCATTGAGCAATCTGGAGTATATATCGTACGAACGCTCTCCTCTGCTCGTTTGTTCAACTACATAAGGCACTAATGCCATTTTAATCAATCCTTCCCTTTACAAATTATATTATATCAGACTGCCGCAAATAAGATGTACGGCAGCCTGATTACGTACTTTTTATTATACACCGAACGCAGCAAGAATTATGTCATATTCTGTTGTCTGTTCGATGAAACATTACCGCAATTACTTAATAACTGCATTCTCCTTAACAAGATCCATAGCCTTTGAAACAACAACATCAAGCTTAAGATCATCTATCGGAACAAGCTCCTTAACCTTGTCTGCGTCCATCTTGTACATCTCAGCCATCTTCTGATATTCAGCGTTGAGATCATCTTCTGTTGCCTCAAGGTTCTCGATCTCTGCGATCTTCTCAAGCGCAAGTCTTACCTTAACTCTCTTTTCAGCCTCGTCACGGTACTGATCGTTAAAGGACTCCTTTGTAAGTCCTGTGTACTGCATATATGTATTAAGATCAAGACCCTGTGATCTCAATCTGTAATCAAACTCCTTGAGCATATCGTCAAGTTTGTTTGTGTACATAGCCTCGGGGATCTCACCCTCAACCTTCTCCACAAGTGCGTCAACGAGTTTATTCTCAATGTCGTCATCTCTCTGCTGCTCAAGCTCTTCCTGTACATTCTTTGCGATCTCAGCCTTATACTCATCAACAGTTGAAGCGCTCTCGCTTACGTCCTGTACAAAGTCATCATCAAGCTCGGGGAGTATTCTCTCGGAAATAGCATTGATTGTGATCTTAAACTCTGCCGGCTGACCTTTAAGCTCCTCTGCCTGATAATCCTCGGGGAATGTTACGTTTATTGTAAACTCCTCGTCTAAACTGTGACCGACAACCTGCTCCTCAAAGCCCGGAATAAAGCTGCCGCTGCCAAGTGTAAGACTGTAATCTTCGCCCTTGCCGCCCTCAAAAGCAACTCCGTCCTTAAAGCCCTCAAAGTCGATGACTACTGTATCTCCGTCCTTTGCAGGTCTGTCTGTAACGTCCTCAACACGGCTTGCTCTCTGACGAGCCTTGTCGATCTCTTCCTGTACCTTTTCGTCTGTTACCTCAGTTGAGAGAGCCTCCACCTCGATACCCTTGTAGCTGTCGATCGAAACCTCCGGGTATGTTGTAACTACTGCCTTAAATGTAAAGCCGTCCTCGGATACCTCTGTAACGTCAAGATCGATCTTATCGTTTACAACTTTAAGACCTGCCTCGTCAACTGCGTCCTGAAGCGCCTGCGGATAGAGGTTCTGCATAGCGTCCTCGTAAAATACCTCTTTACCGTACATCTTCTCGATAACTGCACGAGGTGCCTTACCCTTTCTGAAACCGGGGATATTGATACTCTTTACCTGCTTTCTGTAAACTCTTTCGATCTCCTTCTTGAAATCTTCTCCGCTAACAGCTACTTCTACTTCTACTCTGTTAGTATCAACCTTATTTGATGCAACTAAACTCATTTTTAATCCTCCTACTTTTCGGACTGCTGTGTACTTCCCTGATATAATAATTACAGTCCTGTTTCTGTTTTTTCTGCGTACTTCTTCCTATTCTACGCTTAACTTTTTAATTATATCATAATTTCAGTGAAAAATCTACCTGTTTTATTAAATTTCTGTAAAAATTTTACCGCAAAAACATCAATTTTTTTACCTTTTACCTTTGGATATTTACGGGAATAGGTCTGAAACCTGTCTGATCGCACGAGATCATCTTAAATTCTATACCCCTGTAATTACCGACTGTTGCAAGAGAACCTGCTTTCTTTCCGTGAATGTGTCCGTAATAGCAATATTTGATATTATAATCCAAAAGCACATTCATAATTTCCGGACACTCCTTACCTCCAAACACAGGAGGATAGTGAAGAAACACTACCGGTTCTCCGCCAAGCTTTAACGCTGCCTCTATCGACATTCTAAGTCTGCCAACCTCACGATTAAGCACCTTGCCGTCCTGCTCGCTTTTTGCGTCATAGAACCACCCTCTTGTGCCGCACACTGCTATATCGCCTATTTTGTAAGCGTTGTTGAACAGTATAGAGATCGTAGAAATATCATTTTCCGACAAGAAGCGTTCTATCTTCGTTTTTGTTTCCCACCAATAATCGTGGTTGCCTTTAAGAATTATCTTCTTGCCGGGTAATATGTCAATAAAGTAAAAATCGGGTAATGCCTCTTCAAGCTTCATCGCCCACGAAATATCACCCGCAAGGACTATCGTATCATCTTTTTTTATGGTATCACGCCAGTTTTTCTCGATACGCTCGACATAATTGCCCCAGCCGCCGAAAATATCCATAGGCTTATCCACACCCAAAGACAGGTGCGGATCGCCTAATACATACAATGACATTATTTTACACCAAGTGAGTTAAGTACAAACTCAGGCATATCCTCAGCCTCGCACACGTTAGTAAAACGTGTTTCCTTATCTTTAAGTGCAGCAAGCGGCGCAGGAACAGGAGCGCCTGTTTTTGCATTAAGCAATTCTACCATAGCAAACTCATCATCGGGGAGTTTCTCTCCGCCTGCAACAGCAGAAAGAACGCTTCCGCTGAACTTGTAAGGACTTGCCGTTGAGTCTATAACAGCAGGTGTTCTGTCGCCCGTACTCTCAACATAATCTTTATAAACACTAACTGCTACTGCTGTATGTGTATCGCAAAGGTAACCGTATTTATTAAAGAACTCGTCGATTATCTTCTTTGTCTTTTCGTCATCGCAGAAGCCGCCTGCAAAGAAATTTGCTATTTTCTCCTTAACATCTGCATCTACCGTATATGCGCCCTTAGTTTTGAGCGAAGTCATCCATTCTTTAACCTTAACGTCATCGCACTCTGTCATATGATAAAGGAATCTCTCCAAATTGCTTGATACAAGAATATCCATTGACGGAGAAATCGTAGCATAGAAGCTGCGGTTCTTATCGTATGTACCTGTTGCGATAAAGTCTGTGAGGACGTTGTTTGAGTTGGAAGCACAGATAAACTTCTTTATCGGCAGACCCATTCTGAACGCATAGTAAGATGCAAGAATATTGCCGAAGTTACCTGTCGGAACAACAACATTTATCTTATCGCCAAGAGAAATCTTGCCGTCGTTTACAAGCTCCGAATATGCAGAGAAATAGTAAACTATCTGTGGGAGCAGACGTCCCCAGTTGATAGAGTTGGCGCTTGAAAAGATATAATTATTCTCGTTAAGTTTTTTAACAAGAGTTTTATCTGTAAAAATCTTCTTAACGCCTGTCTGCGCGTCATCAAAGTTACCCTTGATAGCGCACACATTAACATTATTTCCCTCCTGAGTAGTCATCTGACGTTTTTGCATTGGGCTTACGCCGTCAACAGGATAGAAAACCATTATCTTTGTTCCCTCTACGTCCTTAAAACCCTCCAAAGCTGCCTTTCCTGTGTCGCCCGATGTTGCAACGAGAATTACAGCTTCCTTGTCGGGAGAAGTCTTTCTGAGAGATTTAGTAAGCAGGTGCGGAAGTATCTGCAAAGCCATATCCTTAAAAGCGGAAGTGGGACCGTGCCAAAGTTCGAGTATGTTCATATCTATATCGCCGTATTTCTGATAAGAGAGTGGAGCAGGGTTGTTTGAACCGAACTTCTCTGCTGTGTATGCCTTTGTTACACACTCGTCTATCTCCTCGGCTGTAAAATCATCAAGATAATCCGTAAGTATCTTCTTTGCTCTGCCGACATAATCAAGCTTAGTTAAAGCCTCGATATCGGAAAGCGAATACTGCGGTATCTCCACAGGAACAAACAAACCTCCGTCTGTCGAAATACCCTGTGCAATAGCCTGCGACGCAGATACTGTAATGTTTTTATCAGTTGTGCTGTTGTACTTCATTTTATAACATTCCTTTCAGTTATAATCAGGGATACTCCCTGTCACCAAACGAATATGGTGTACCAAAATGTATTGTACACTATAATCGGCTAATTGTCAAAGCTTTGATAAAAAATATATACGTTTCTAAAAATTTTCTTATCATTTTTCGTTTAGCTTTGAATTAATCGTGCAATATTTCTATATTTTTCCGTTTTTAAATACCCCTATCATCTCACGAGTAAGGCTGTAACCGTCATCCTCTATCGGAATATCGGCTCTGCTGTACCAATTCGCTTCCGCAAGCTCTGTTTTGTCTATCGTTATCGTATCATCTCCGTCAAGCTCGCAGAAAAATCCTGCAAGAATATTTCCGTCAATTCCGCCCGGCTGACTTTTATAATATCGGATATTCTTTACCCTCAGACCTGCCTCTTCCATTACCTCACGCTGTACGGTCTGCTCGAGAGTTTCGCCTATTTCTGCAAATCCTGCAAGAAGAGCATAACCTTTATACGCTCGTCCTGCGTATTTTGACATAAGTATTTTATCGCCGTTTGTAACCCCTATTATTACCGCAGGCGATATTCTCGGATATATCTCTCTGCCGCATTTACAGCACATCAACATTCTCTGATTATCAGAATGAATAAGACGTTCTGAGCAGCCGCCGCAGAAAATGTTGTCACTGTACCACTTATACAAATGAAACGCTGTGCACACTATATAGTACATCTCTTTAAAACTTCTGCCCTTTATATATCGCATTTCCGACAAAGGGAGATAAATCATTTTGTCTATGCTGTCGGGGCATTCTCCGTATAAAAGAAAATAATTCTTTTCATTTTCTCCTTCTATTGAAAAGATATATCTCAGCTTATCATTTACAGAGTTTTTTACCTCGATATATTTCGGCAAAGAGTAATCATCTGCATATTTATGAACAAGAACACTTCTGTTCTTAAATATAAGAATATAGTCATTCTCCGCAGCAGTTTTTGGTTTATAGCTGTTGTTAAATCTGTGAGGGTATATATCCTGTATCATACTCTGCCCCTTTCGGTAAATCAAAATTTAAGATAACCGCTCCAATCGTCAACGGCGTTCTCTATATACTTTAAATCAACTACTGAATTATCGTCACTCATAATTACCTGTACACAATCTATGCGAGGCTGTTTGTCTGTGTTATGCTTTGCAAGGTAGTCTGCGGCTGTCTTTATAAATTTTTTTAGCTTTGAGCTTGTAATACTTTCAAGTCCGCTTGCAAGTGAGTTCGGCTTTCTTGTCTTAACCTCGACAAAAGCTATAACGCTCTCATTTTCGGCTATAACATCTATTTCGCCGTATCTGCTCGAATAATTCGTACAGATTATATTATAACCGTTTTTCGCAAGATAAGTACAAATATACTTCTCGCCTGCTTTGCCACGTTCTTTTATTTTTTCGTCATACTGTTTACCTGTCATTCTTTTTAGCCTGCTTTGCGTATAATTTTTTTAAAAAACTTGGTCTGTGTATAGGACATTCTCCGTATTTAAGTATAGCGTCTGTATGTAATGTGGTTCCGTAACCTTTATGCTTTTCAAAGCCGTACTGCGGATACTCCTTTGCATATTCAAGCATTAGCCTGTCACGGCTAACCTTTGCAAGAATAGACGCTGCCGCTATTGACATTGAAAGTGCGTCACCCTTTACTACCGCCTCGCAGGGAATTTCTATCGGCGGAGTTTTATTTCCGTCAATATATGCAAAATCGGCTTTTAAAGACAAGCCCTCGACTGCTCGTTTCATAGCAAGCATAGCGGCATTAAGAATATTTATCTCCTCTATCTCCTCAACACTCGCCCAAGCTATATTGTATGAAAGTGCGGTTTCTTTTATAACGTCAAAAAGCTGCTCACGTTTCTTCTCTGTAAGCTTTTTTGAGTCGTTTACTCCCTCTATAATAACACCTCTCGGCAGTATCACCGCCGCCGCGCAAACAGGACCTGCAAGAGGACCTCTTCCCGCCTCGTCAACTCCGCATACGCTTGCGTAACCTTTTTCGTATGCCATATTTTCGTATTTAAGCCAATCCATTATCAACACTCCTCGGGCAGTTCAAGAGTAATTCTTCCAAGCTTTGCGGCACGAAACTCATCAAGCACCATTACAGCGGCACGCTCAGTATCTGCATTACCGCCCGAAATAAGCATACCACGCTTTTTCGCTATGAGTTCAAGCAGTTCATGCGGGGCAGTTCCCTCTATCTCGCTTTGATCTAAAGAAAATCTCTCGAGAAAAACAGGATTTACATTCTCCTGCAAATATTCAAGAAGTCTTAGCGAAAGCTGTTCGGTATCCATTATCTGATCCTTTACCGCACCTGTAAAAGCAAGCTTTTCACCTACCGACTGATCGTCAAACTTTGGCCACAAAACACCGGGAGTATCGAGCAGTTCGATATTCTTATCAAGCGTAAACCACTGATTACCCCTTGTAACTCCGGGTCTGTCCTCAACTTTAGCCTTAGAGGAATTTGATATTCTGTTTATAAACGAAGATTTACCGACATTTGGAATTCCGACTATCATAACCCTTAAAGAATGATTTTTCATACCACGGGCTTCCCATGCGGCTATTTTATCGGCAAGCACCTCTCTTACTGCTGTGACAAATCCGCCCAATCCTCTGCCCGATTTGCAGTCAAGCTCTATCGCTTTTAAACCCTGACGCTTAAAATACTCTACCCACTTTTTTGTGGCTTTAGGGTCTGCAAGATCGCATTTATTCATAAGTATTATTCGAGGTTTTCCACCTATCAATTCGGCTAAATCAGGATTTCTGCTTGATAAAGGAAGTCTTGCGTCGATAATCTCGGCTACCGCATCTACAAGCTTCAGATCAGACTGTATCTGTCTTTTAGTCCTCGTCATATGCCCCGGAAACCACTGTATATACTGTGCGTTATCGCTCAAAGATACGGTATTCTGCGGCTTTGCAGAACGCTTGACCCTTTTTTCGCCGACATTTTTTTGCTTTTCCTTCGTACTGCGGTTATTTGTATTTCTTGTAATGTTTTTAGACTGCTTACCCGACTTTTCCGCAAATCTCTGACGTTTACCCTTTATGCCGCCTTTTTTATTGTCTTTCATAATAATCATCTCCCCTAAACAGAATAAAGGGATTCCGAACAGAACCCCTTAAACTCGATATTATTCCACCGTGCCGATTTCGTTAAACGGATAAAATCTGTACTGAACCTTACCGATTACCCAGTCCTCATCAATAAGTCCAACCTCCTGATAACGGCTGTCCTTTGATACCGATCTGTTATCACCGAGTACGAAAACCTTACCCTCTTCGACTTCGATCGGGAACTGCGTATCTCTTGCCTCTGTCTTGCTGGTTACATACTTCTCTTCAAGAACTACTCCGTCAACTATAACTTCGCCTGTTTTCTCGTCAAGATCGACAGTCTGACCGCCCACGGCAATAATTCTCTTTACTATAACCTTATCAAGCTCCACTCCTCGGCTTATTACAACTATATCGCCAACCTGAGGCTCGTAATCAAGACCTGTAACTACTATCTTGTTATGATCCTGCAGCGTATTGAGCATAGAGTTACCGTCAACGTCAACGATCCTAAAACAGAACGTCATAACAAGAACGACTGCTATCAAGGCAAAGAGGAATGCCGATACCCAATCATACAGACCTGTGATAAACGATGACGGGGCGTCCTTTTTGCGGGTTTTGCCTTTTCTTTTATTTTTCTTTACCGACGCTTCCTCCTCGGAGATCTCTCTGTCAACGGGATCATCTTCCGAATTAACAGTTGCAAGATCGGGCACACTGTCCTGTGATATAACATCTCCGTCATTCGGATCATCTATCTTGTTAAATATCTGTGTATCCATAGCCTGTAATCACCTTGCCTTTGCCGTTATTACAATTCAATATTGAGATTTGATAGTAAAATGAGGGACGTTATGCCCCTCAAATAAACTATCCGATAAAGCTTTAGCAAATCAGCTTCTCTTGATCTGCTCCTTAACCTTTGCAGCCTTACCAACTCTGTCACGGAGATAGTAGAGTTTAGCTCTTCTTACCTTACCGTGTCTGATAACCTTAACGTCCTTTACGTTAGGGCAGTGGAGTGGGAATACTCTCTCAACGCCTACGCCGTATGCTACACGTCTAACTGTGAATGTTTCAGCTACGCCGCTGCTCTTTCTTGCGATAACAGTACCCTCAAACATCTGGATTCTCTCTCTGTCACCCTCACGAATATTAACACTTACTCTTACTGTGTCACCTACTCTGAACTCGGGTACTTCTGTCTTTACAGAATCCTGCGCAATCAACTTCAATGCATCCATTTTTAAATCCTCCTAAAGTTTACAGACATTCATACATACAAACCCGAAGTAAGGTTCGTAATCAGAGGACTGTCTGCTTCATTGTTCGGCTTTCGCCGGGCAGTGAAACGCATCATTTCAAAACGACGGTTCAAATGCTTTTGTATTATACCATATTCAGATATTTATTGCAACCGTTTTAAGAAATTTTTTTGAAAATATTACTTCAATTCCTGTTACCATTAGGTACCCTTGCTCTAAAGCAACGAAATAATTTATGTAAAAACCTCTTTAAAAATTTTTCAACAGTTTACTCCTGACAGGCATAGGTGTACTGAATGGATACCAATTTCTTTAATTAATTTCTGTCTTTTTCAAAAATTTCTTAAAATAATCGGGCAACTCCGAATCAAATCTCAAAAAACTGCCTGTTATCGGGTGTACAAAGCCTATCTTCTTAGCGTGCAGACACTGTCCGTGAAGCTCTGTTATCACCTTTGACGGCCCATACACAGGGTCGCCTGCAACAGGGTGTCCTATATATGCCATATGTACTCTTATCTGGTGTGTACGTCCTGTTTCAAGCTTCATCGCTGCATGAGTAAATCCGTTGTTGTATGCAATAGCCCTATAATGTGTTACGGCATTTTTGCTGTTCTCATACGTTACGCACATCTTCTTGCGGTCTGTTTTATGCCTGCCGATAGGTGCGTCAACCGTGCCGCTTTCTTCCTTTAGTCTGCCATACAACACAGCCTCGTACTCTCTTTCAAAGGAATGTTCCTTTATCTGCTCGGCAAGCCCTATATGAGCTTTATCACTCTTTGCAACTATCAGCAAACCGCTTGTATCCTTATCTATCCTATGAACTATACCGGGACGAAGAACTCCGTTTATTCCCGAAAGGCTGTCTTTACAGTGATATAAAAGCGCATTGACAAGCGTACCGCTGTAATTACCCGGAGCAGGGTGTACTACCATACCTTTCGGCTTATTTACGACAAGCAGGTGTTCATCTTCAAACACAATTTCAAGAGGGATATTTTCAGCCACAGCCTCATACTCCTTAGGTTCGGGAACGGTTACTGTAATATTATCTCCCTCTTTCAGCTTATAATTCTTACCGATAGCTTTTTCACCTGATAATACCATTCCGTCCTCGCAAAGTAAGGCTATACTGCTCCTTGACATATCCTCTATAACTGTGCTTAAAAATTTATCTATTCTCTCCCCTGCGTTATCAGCAGTTATCTCAAAGGTATATTCCATAGATCACTCTTCCGCCTTTATATTTCTCGGAGCAATATTCTTTTTGCAGAAAGCAACCGATATTATCAGCATTACTGCTCCTACCGTAATATAATAATCGGCAAGGTTGCATACAGGCGGAAAGAACGAAAACTGCAAAAAGTCAACTACATATCCCCTGAATATCCTGTCGATAAGGTTGCCTATTCCTCCTGCAAAAATAAGAACTGTTGCCGTATAGAAAAGCTTTCCCTCTATTTTATATTTTGCAAGAACGTATCCCAGCACCGCAAATATCACAACAGTTATTATTATAAAAAACAGTTGTTTATTCTGCATCATACCAAACGCCGCACCTCTGTTTTCAACATAGGTAAAATAATAGAAATTGTCTATCACCTCTACAAACCCCTGCGGCTTAACAACATTTATTGCATACAGCTTTGTAAGCTGATCTATCAGTATCAGTATAGCAATTATTATCACTGCAATTATCGACAATATTCCTCAGTCCTTTCTATGCTGCCTAAAATCAAAGTGTGACAAGGCATATGCCCTGCCACAGCTTCGTTTTATATATTTATATTACTTTACAAGCGATCTTAAAACACCCGAGCAGCGTGAGCATACACACGGGTTTTCGCTGTCCTGACCTACTGTTGTGCTGTATGTCCAGCAACGTTCGCACTTGTTGCCCTCAGCTTTATTGATCTCGACTTTAAGCTCTGCGGCAGCATCGTCGTTTACAACCTCTACGCCCGAAACAATAAATGCGTCTTTCAGCTCACTTTCAACAGACTTGATAAACTCATACTCTGCGCCTGTGCATGAAAGCTTTACTGTTGTTTCAAGAGAAGCCTTTACAAGCTTCTGATTAACAGCTACCTCGATCGACTTCTTAACAAGATCACGAAGCTCGTGGATCTTATCCCAGCGTGCGATAAACTCGTCGTCTACGGTAATGTCGACAAGCTCAGGCATTTCGTTATATACAACGTGGCTTGCGTCAACACCCTGCGCATGAGGCATAAACTTCCAGATCTCATCTGAAGTATATGCAAGAATAGGAGTGATCATTCTTGTCATAGCGTCGAGAATGATATAAATTGCAGTCTGTGCAGCGCGTCTTGCCTTACCGTCGCTAAGTTCTGTATAAAGTCTGTCCTTGAGTACATCAAGATAGAAGTTTGACATATCTACAACACAGAAATTGTGGATAGCATGATATACCTGGTGGAACTCGTAAGCATCATAGCCCTCACGAACTTTCTTGTTAAGCTCGTTGAGCTTATTGAGCGCCCACTTGTCGATCGGATAAAGTTCTTCAAGCGGCAGCATATCCTTATCTGGATCAAAGTCATAGAGATTGCTGAGAATATATCTTGCTGTATTTCTGATCTTTCTGTAAGATTCGGAAAGCTGCTTCAAAATATCCTTTGAAATACGGATATCTGCATGGTAGTCGGAAGAGGCTACCCAAAGTCTTAAAATATCCGCGCCGTACTGCTCTACAACTTCGCTCGGAAGAATACCGTTGCCAAGCGATTTACTCATTTTTCTGCCCTGTCCGTCAACGACCCAGCCATGTGTAAGAACTGCCTTGTAAGGTGCAGCGCCTGTCGTTGCAACAGATGTCAAAAGTGACGACTGGAACCAACCTCTGTACTGATCTGCGCCCTCTAAGTAAAGATCAGCAGGGAATTTGAGATAATCTCTCGTTTTAAGTACCGCTGCATGAGTTGAACCGGAGTCGAACCATACGTCCATGATGTCCTTTTCTTTATCGAACTCAGTACCTCCGCACTTTTTGCAGACTGTACCCTCGGGGAGTATCTCGTTTGCTGTCATCTCAAACCACGCATTTGAGCCTTTCTCTCGGAAAAGATCGGCTACTGCCATCATAGCTTCTCTCTCGATATGCGGCTCGCCGCACTTCTTACAGAAGAAAATCGGAATCGGAACGCCCCACTTACGCTGACGGGAGATACACCAATCCTTACGGTCACGAACCATCGAAGAAATTCTGTCCTCGCCCCATGCAGGTATCCACTCTACACCCTTGATAGCTTCTAAAGTTTCCTCCTTGAAGTCGTCAACCGAACAGAACCACTGGTCTGTTGCTCTGAAAAGAACAGGCTTTTTACATCTCCAGCAATGGGGATACTGGTGAATGATCTTCTGCAGCGCAAAAAGCGCGCCTGTTTCTTCAAGGTACAAAGCAATAGGTTTATTTGCGTCCTCTGTCGAAAGTCCCGCAAACTGTCCTGCCTCCTCTGTAAGAATACCGTCTGCGTTTACAGGAACGATAATCGGGATCTCAGGATAATTTCTGCAAACCTCATAGTCCTCTACACCGTGACCGGGAGCAGTATGAACACAGCCTGTACCGCTTTCAAGAGTTACATGATCGCCTACAATAACTACCGACTGTCTGTCAAGGAACGGGTGCTGAGTCTGCATATATTCAAAGTCGCTGCCCTTAAATCTTGCCGCAACCTCATAATCAGTCTTACCTGCTGCCTCCATAGCGCTGCGGTAAAGCTCCTCTGCCATGATGTAGTATTCATCGCCGCTCTTTACAGCAACATACTCAAATCTCGGGCCTACGCAGATAGCTACGTTTGCAGGAAGTGTCCATGTAGTGGTTGTCCAAATAACGAAATAGGTCTTATCCGCAGGGATATTCTGAGCAGACAACACACCCTTATCATCTGTAACTTTGAACTTTACATAGATAGAGTGGCAAGGGTCTTCTGCATACTCGATCTCTGCCTCTGCAAGCGCTGTCTTACAGTCTGAACACCAGTAAACAGGCTTTAATCCTTTATAGATATATCCTTTGCAAGCCATATCTGCAAATACTTCGATCTGCTTTGCTTCAAACTCGGGAAGTAATGTTATGTACGGGTTCTCCCATTCGCCGATACCTCCAAGACGTTTGAACTGATTTCTCTGATCGTTAATGTAACCGTCAACAAAATCATGACAAAGCTTTCTGAGTTCTACCTCGGAAATTGAAGAGGAATTGCCCACGCCTGCTTTTGCTCTTGCCTTTAACTCTGTGGGAAGTCCGTGTGTATCCCAGCCGGGTACATACGGCGCTTTAAATCCCGACATATTCTTATATCTGATAATAAAATCTTTAAGTACCTTGTTAAGCGCCGTACCTAAATGTATATCGCCGTTTGCGTACGGAGGGCCGTCGTGAAGTACGAATAAAGGCTTACCCTCGTTTTTCTTCATAAGGTTCTCGTAAACCTTATCGTCCTCCCATGATTTGAGCGTTCCCGGCTCGCTTTTCGGAAGTCCTGCCCTCATCGGACATTCTGTTTTAGGCAGGTTCATTGTTTCTTTAAAATCCTGTGCCATTGGTTTTTTCTCTCCTTTTATTTAACACCTGTATATGCTCATTCGGCTTTTACATCGTAGTTATCGCCGAATTTCAGCTTACCAAATTTTCTCTCAAATACGCCTTTGTCTATCTGTATCGTACCCGAGGGGTCTGCGCCGCCCGATGACGCTGCTGTATTTGCTGCGGCAGCCGCTACTGTTTCGGCTGTACCTGCGGTTGCGTCCTGTACAGCCTCCTCTATTGTTGCAAACTCACTGTCGTCAAGAGGCGCCGATTCGTCATGCTTATCGGAATACCTGTCTGTCGGATATTTTTTGTCTATACGTTCTTTTTCCGCCTCTGCCTGCTTCTTATCAGGCAGCAAACTCAGCGACTCTATCTGAATTTCATATACCTCGATAAGCTTTGAACGTATATCCGCAGCCTCTTTCTGTATATGGAATATCATATCCTTTTCGGATTTAATACGCTTGTTTGCGTCCTCGATAATATCGTCCGCTTTTTTTCTTGCTTCCGACAAGATCTTCGCCGCTTCTGCTTCGGCGTCACGCATAGTTTTTGCAGAATAAGCGTCTGCATTCTCCATAGCGGCATTAACGCTTTCTCTGTCCTCAACAAGTTTTGCAACTTTACCGTCTATCTCTGCCACTCTTGCCTTCAAAGCTTCATTTTCTTTTTGCAAAGTTTCATACGCTTCAGCTGTACTGCTGACAAATTCATCTACTTCGTCTGCATTATAGCCGCCAAACCTCGCTTTTTTAAAGCTTACATCTCGTATTTCTTCGGCTGTAAGCATATATATTCCCCCTTATCGATAACTGTTCTGCCTTTTGTGTTTACATATTTTTACTTGTATCGTTTGACAGTTATCCTATACTTACCCTTACGGCTCATCGAACCGTCGGATATTATTATATATTTTCCATACCCTCTGACAGAGATCCTGTCATTATCGGATATTTTTTTATCGGCACTTGTAATGATCTCAAAATTGACTGCTGTAAGTCCCGTTTCTATCAAATCTCTCGACTTGCTTCGGCTAAGTCCAGTTACTGCGCTCACTACACTGTCCGCTCTGAGAGATGAAACTGTATGCTCTTTTTCCTCGTACTCCTGAGATACTGCGTCAAGGTTTTCCTCAAGATCTGTAAAGCTTACTCCTACTCTGCCTATCTTTGTGATCTGCATTTCTACATAAGACGCAAGCTCGCTTTTTACAAAAACCGAAGTCAAACCCTCTCCCACAACAATATCTCCGACAGCCTCTCGCTTTATCCCCAAAGCCATAAGCGAACCTAAAAAATCCCTGTGAGTAAGCTTATCTGTTTTTCTGTACTTTAAATTCAGACGTTTAAAAGGAAACTCGCTTTTGTCCGCGCTGTCATATTCGGGATAAACACAAAGCATTGTGTGGTCTGCATTCTCATAGCCGCCCCAAAAAAGATAGCTGCTTACCCCGTGTTCCTTTAGTACAGACAATGCAAGCGACATCTGCCGTTCGTTAAGAAAATCGGAGAAAAGCTTATTGTGACGCTTTTCGCACAATGAGATCATATCGCTTATATGCAAACAAAGAATTTTATCCTCATCGGGCAGATTATTGTAACTGCTCATGATCAAAGGTAAATTCCGTTGTTTTCAAGCTGTCCCATAATATCATCGCCTGTAATATCTACACCGTAAGGTATTACAAGGAACGTGCTTGTAGCGACACGCTTGATCTTTCCTCTGCTCGCATAAGCCGCGCCGCTCATAAAGTCTATTATTCGTCTGGAATTTTCTTTTGTTGTATTCTCAAGATTTAATACTATTGTGTGACGCTTCATAAGCTCGTCTGCTATCTTTCTTGTTTCGTCACTGAAACGGTCGGGAGTAAACATCACAACCTGAAGCTTTGTTGTGCCCGAGGCGTTTGACGTTTTGGAGTTCTGATTTCCAATAAACGGTATTCGAGGCGACTCCTTTACAGGTACAGGTTCATCGTCATAGTAGCTTTCCTCCTCGACAGGCGGAGCAGAACTGCGTTTTGTTTCCACCTTTTCGTCCTCGTAGTCATACTCGTCATCGGGAGTATTCCACATTTGCTTGAGCTTATCTACAAGATCTCCCATGCTTGCCATAACTTAACACTCCTTATAAATTCTTTTTCCAAACAACGCAGAACCGACTCTTACCATATTGGCGCCGCACTCGATAGCCTCTCGGTAATCATCGCTCATTCCCATTGATAGATAGTCCATAGAAATATTATCTATTTTTTTGCCCGAAATGTCAATAAAAAGTCTGTGCATATTCTCAAAATATTTACAGATTTCTGATTTTTCTTCGCAAATCGGGGGTATTGTCATCAATCCTCTGACCTTTATGCCCTCAATTTGGCTTGCGTTGTATAGTAATTCTTCTAAATTTTCCGCGCTAACTCCCGACTTGCTGTCCTCATCGCCTATGTTCACTTCGATAAGAATATCCTGTACTTTGTCGTGAAGCTTTGCCTGTCTTGCAACTTCAAGGGCAAGCTTTACACTGTCTACCGACTGGATAAGAGATACTTTGTCTATGATCTGACGCACCTTATTTGTCTGCAAATGACCTATAAACTGCAAATCGCAATGTGCAAGGTCGTAATCCTCATACTTTGATAAAAGCTCCTGAACACGGTTTTCGCCTATGTATCTGAGTCCGCACTTTACTGCGTGATTAATAACCTGTGCATCTACTGTTTTAGTGGCTGCAAGAAATATTATATCCTCTCGGTTTCTGCCTGATTTTTGGGCAGCATTATAAATATTATCTTCTATCAAACGATAATTATACTCAACATCTCTAAGCTTTTTTTCAAGCTCACTTGACAATTTTTCCATTGTACAGCTCCTTTCCCTGTACGACTACTTCATCGTACAAGCTTACTGTTTTATCTCCCAATATCGCAGGATTGGTGACATCGGGATCGCATATAACAAATTCCTTATCGGAATATATAATGTTCACCTGAACGAAATTAAGCTTATTGCCGTAAACAACATATACGCCCTGTACCTTTTGTTCGTACGTATCGGTTATGTTTCCGTTCTCGTCATAGTTGTTTACAGTAATATAATCTTCGTGGATAGCTTTACGGTTGATTCTAAGTCCCTCATACGTCTGAGTTTTTATCGTAATATCCTCTCTGCGAATTTTTGCAAGAGCAGAATCCATATAATCGCACTGTATGACAAGAAGTCCGTCCTCTGTTTTTGAGCCTTGATTTACAGAAACTATTGTACCGGGTACGGAATATGATATTACCTTTGGGATAGATACTTCCACGTTGCCGCTGCTTGCCGTTACAGATATTGCCTGTTCGCCTGTAATGGGACACAGCAAGTACCAGTTAAGCGTAGTTATAATTTTTCCGACAGCGTCTGAGGGCGGGTCTTTTCTTGTTATTGCAGCAACCTCAGATGAAGTTAAAGTCTGAGCCTTGCTGTAATCGAGTGAGTTTTCGTATCCATCGAGTACCGATACAAATATACCGGAATTTTTGCTTTTGACCTCGCCGATACCTTTAGATACGCTTATCTCCGAAATTTCCGTTTCAAGCTCGGATATTCTCGGCTGGAAATCGGCTGATATTCCCGTAATTACTGCACGCTCATTATATAGCTGCAAAAGCGACAATTTAGTTTGCTGCGCAATATTATATCTTCCGCTTTGAAGCTGATTTCGATACGATACCATTTGTGCGGTTATCTGAGCGTCAACTGTATCGAGATCGACAAAAATGCTGTTTCCTGCATTGCCAAGCTGTTTGAGCATATCAAGTTCGCTGTTAAGCTTCTGGTATTTCTGCCAGTTCTCAACATCTGACGCATTTTCAAAAAGCCTTGCAACAGCTCCCCCTGCGTTTACCTTTTCGCCGTCGTCTATATCGTAAGCTACTACCCCTGCACGATTGTTTAAAATATATTCTTCCCGTCTGAGCGCAACTGCGTTTACCTCAAGGTAATCGTTTATCTCAAAATGCGTTACCTGCTCGGTTTCTATCATTGAAAAGTTAGACGTATATACAAGCATAACAATATACACAAGCAGAAACAATACAAAAACCGTTCCAAGTATTTTTCCTATCGGCAATCTGAAATTCTTTTTTTTGTATCGTTTTTTAGGCTTATCGTTTCTCTCATCGTTATCCACCGGCAACTCACCTCCGCCATACTTCATCTATATAATTGCAGGCGTCTTTAAAAAGACTATCCGAATTTTCATACATATCTATGTCAAACCACCTTATATGCTCATCTCGCATAAACCATGTAAGCTGTCTTTTTGCATATCGGCGTGTTTGTTTTTTTAGTTCTTCAAGCACATCGTCAAGCTCCGCCTCACCGTTTATATACGGCACAATTTCCTTGTAGCCTATCGCCTTTTGGGCTGTCTGACTGCACGGCTGTGACAACACTGCTTTTGCCTCTTCGATAAGACCGTGCTTTACCATAATATCAACACGCATATTAATTCTATCGTACAAGAACTGTCTGTTTTGCGCTTTAAGCCCTATTTTAACCGCGCTGTACGGCGACTCTATACTTTTTGAGCGTCTGTTATGCTCTGTCATCGTGATACCTGTTGTTCTGTATATCTCTATCGCGCGAATTACACGCTTAATATTATTAGGCTCTATTCTTTCTGCGGATTCGGGGTCAAACTGCGCAAGTTCGTCTATAAGTGACTGCGCTCCCTGTATCTCGGCTTTTTTTCTTAACTCCTCACGCAATTTTTCATCGGAATTACTTTCGGAAAATGTGACATTATTAAGCAGAGAATCCACATAAAGTCCCGTACCTCCTGCAATTATCGGTACTTTGCCCCGTGAGTGTATATCTGATATTACAGCCGCTGCGTCTTGTACATACTGCGCAACGCTGTATGTTTCCGAGGGTGGTAAAAAGCCTATCAAATGATGAGCTACTCCGCACATCTCCTCTGTATCGGGCTTAGCCGTTGCAATATCCATATCCTTATATATCTGCATTGAATCGGCTGAAACCACCTCGCCGTTATACTTTAAGGCAAGCTTTACCGCAAGCGCGGTTTTACCCGACGCAGTAGGGCCTACCACGCAGATAACAGGTATTTTATTTTCCATAATATCACACCCTGCCAAACTGTTTTTCTATTTTATATCTTGAAACTACCATTGAAGTCGGTCTGCCGTGAGGACAATAACGGTATCTAGGGTCTTCCTGCATCATATTATATAAACGCATAAGCTCCTCGGGAGAACTTTTATCTCCGCCCTTTATAGCGCTGCGGCAAGCTATATTGTGATAGAGCCAATCTGTATATTCAGACTCTATCTCCTTATTATTGTTAAGAATATGATCTGCCATTTCTTCTACTGTTGCCGCAACGTCAAATGCGTCTATAAAAGACGGCGCGCTCCTTACAAGAATGGTGCTTCTGCCAAAATCCTCTATCTCAAATCCTGCCTCACTCATAATATCTGTATTGTCAAGCAAAGCTGTACACTGCTCTTGCGTAAGCTTTACAGCGGCAGGTTCAAGAAGATACTGCGCAAACTTTTTGCCTTGTTCACGTCTTAATTTTTCATAAATAATACGCTCGTGAAGCGCATGCTTATCTATAATAACAAGTTCATCGTTTCTCTCTACGATTATGTATGTTTTAAAAGCTTCCCCGACATATCTTATTTTATCACCGTCTGTCTTAATGATAGGTCGAATATTGTCATCGGGTACATCTATATTGATATTTTCCGATACGCTTTCTGTAACTTCGGGCGTTTTCTGTTCTCTTGTATCTGTAATAAAAACAGTTTCCGTAACCTTAAAGCTTTCGTCTGTATCGGTTGTTTCCGTATTCTCTTTACTGCGGTTACGTATGTATGCAGGTATAAATACATCATTCACAGATCCGCTTTGTACAGCAGGGTCGTTCAGCGTAAGCACCTGTGACTGCGACTGCGTACCCTCAGATAGTATATCTAACCCCTGTGAATTATACGATATATCTCCAAGCATAGAATTATAATTCTTTACCGCGCGTCTGTCTATAAATTCCTTTTGTGACGGACGTATTATAGGCTGTTTCTTTATACTTTCAACCGTATACTGTGACATCGTAAACGGCTTTTGCACAACGCTTTTATCAACAAGATTTTCCGTAAGCGTTGAAGTTTCTATTTTAAATTTCTTAGCTGTATCTCCCTGTGTAAGCGCAGATTTAACACTGTAATAAACCGCTTCAAATATAGGCTTTTCGTTTACAAACCTTACTTCTATCTTAGACGGGTGAACATTTACATCTACCGCCTCGTATGATATTTCAATGTGAAGCACGCACCCCGGGAACTTTCCAACCATAACCATACCCTTACACGCTTCTTCAAGCGCTGCCATAGCGGTACGGCTTTTTACAAATCTCCCGTTTATGAAAAAATTCTGTAACGAACGTGTCGGTTTGGCAATTTGCGGCTTTGTTACATATCCGCTCACTTTTACACCGTTTAATTCATAATCCACTTTAACAGACGCATTTGTAAATTCTCTGCCCAATACAGAATAAATGCAGTTTCTGAGATTTCCGTCGCCCGACGTTACAAGAGTTTGTCTGCCGTCCCTTATAAATGTAAAAGCTACCTCCGAGTGTGATAAAGCTATCTTCTCGATCACTGCCGCCACAGCATTTCCCTCGGAAACATTCTTTTTGAGGAATTTCATTCTTGCGGGTACATTGTAGAAAAGATCTCTAATTACAAACGTCGTACCGTTCGGACAGCCTGCGTCCTCCAGCAGCACTTCATCGCACCCCTCTATAATATAGTGAGTGCCTATCTCTTCATCGGGTGATTTGGTGAGCAGTTCAACTCTCGCAACTGCCGCAATAGACGCAAGCGCCTCTCCTCTGAAACCGAGGGTTGAAATAGCGTCAAGGTCTGTTTGCAC
The DNA here is from genome assembly GCA_902761345.1 of uncultured Ruminococcus sp. Lineage (GTDB taxonomy): Bacteria > Bacillota > Clostridia > Oscillospirales > Acutalibacteraceae > RUG592. Next base: position 22,732 of record CACWKD010000020.1, read on the forward strand.
TTTTACCTTGCTTGTAGCGTGACGCAGGAATGCATTCCGTATATCGTCACGCATAATTCCGCTGCCGTTATCGGTTACACGCATCATCGTAATTCCGCCATTTTGAATTTCAACGGTAACATTTGTCGCACCCGAATCTATTGAGTTTTCTACAAGCTCCTTTATAACAGAAGACGGTCTTTCGACAACCTCGCCTGCCGCGATAAGCTCCGCAACGTGCTTATCAAGTACGTTTATTCTTCCCATGTGTCACACCTCAGCTTTCAATTGTCTATTATTTTTATAAGTTTATTTTTATCTTTAATTATTTTTAAAAGCTCCTCATAACTTCCCTGTGTAAAGCTGTCTTTATAAATCCTTACCACAGAGCTGTTATTCATATCAATACATACTTTGCTTCCGTATATTCGGATTCCGGTTATATCACTGTAATTGTTTTTTATAGTAACATTTCCGCCCGATGTTATTATCTCGTCATCTGCAAAATCAACAATTCTTACCCAGTTTTCTTGACCCATCATTTTTGACAAGCGTTTATAATAAGAATTATATAATCCCTTATAGCGAAAACAGCGAAACACACAAAAAGCACCGAGCGCAAAAAAGTACAGTCCAAACTTTCTTTCCGGTAAATCACTGATAAATAAAGCTATTCCCATAACGAACATTATTACTGCCAATGCTGCCCAGAATATTTGAAATTTACCTGTCGCACCCTTTTTTGATGTTTCCCTGCACCAATCAATGTACATATCCTTTGTGACAACAAACTCATTTCTTATCATTATTCACACAGCCTTTTCAGTTCGTACAGCTTGTTTAATGCTTCTATCGGCGTAAGCGTATTTACATCTATATCACGGACAAAATCTTCGATAACGCTGTTCTTCGGCGCTATAAGCGACATCTGTGTTGTATTGTCCTCTATGACTTCCTTTTTCTTACGCTTGGGACGTTCTGTCTTCTTACCGCTTTCAAGTTCTTTGAGTACGGCTTTTGCTCTTACTATTACGGGTTCGGGCAAACCTGCAAGCTTTGCAACCTCTATTCCGTAACTGTCGTCTGCGCCGCCCGATACAATTCTCCTGAGGAATGTAATATCATCTCCTCGTTTCTTTACGGCAATATTGTAATTCTTAACTCCGTCAAGCAGCTCTTCAAGCACTGTAAGCTCATGATAATGCGTTGCAAACAATGTTCTTGCACCGAGGGTTTTCTTGTTTGCAACATACTCCAAAACAGCCCTTGCAATACTCATTCCGTCAAAGGTTGAAGTACCTCTGCCTATCTCGTCAAGTATAAGCAAACTCTGCGAGGTTGCGTTTTTGAGTATCTGAGCTACCTCGTTCATTTCAACCATAAACGTAGATTGTCCGCTGGCGAGGTCATCGCTTGCGCCAACTCGTGTGAAAATAGCGTCCGTTATAGATATTACCGCACTTTCGGCAGGAACGAACGAACCTATCTGTGCCATCAGTACAATCAATGCCGTCTGTCTCATATATGTAGATTTACCTGCCATATTAGGGCCTGTTATGATCGCAACTCTGTTTTCATCGCTGTCAAGCTTAACGTCGTTCGGTACAAACGGTTTGTCACTGCTTAAAAGCATTTCGACAACAGGGTGTCTGCCCTCTTTAATAGTTATCTCACCGTTTAAATTCACCTCGGGACGACAGTATCTCATATCGGAGGCAACAGCCGCAAGAGATGTGAGAACATCAAGCTGAGCCAATGCCTTTGCGGTAAACTGTATCCTGTCGAGATTTTCCGCTATCTTGTCCCTTACCTGTCCGAAAAGCTGATATTCAAGCGCAACAGCCCTATCCTTCGCTCCGAGTATAGTCCCCTCTTGTTCTTTGAGTTCGGGGGTAATATACCTCTCGCAGTTTGCAAGCGTTTGTTTTCTGATAAATGTATCTGGCACAAGATTTTTGTATGAATTTGTTACTTCTATATAATATCCGAAAACCTTATTATACCCTATTCTCAGCTTCGGAATACCTGTTTTCTCTTTTAAATCGTTTTCAAGCTTTGTAAGTACGGACGCAGAATTTGACATAATCGAATTAAGGTAGTCTATTTCATCACTGAAACCTGCCTTTATCATTCCGCCCTCTCTTACGGAAAACGGAGGTGATTCGACTATCGCCTCGTCAATCAGTTCGGTAAGCTCCTCTAAAGCATCTATGTCATCTCTTATGCGTGACAGCAAAGTAGATTTCACACCCGAAATATTCTGCTTTATCTCGGGCAGCTTTACAAAAGCAGAGTAAAGACCTCTCAGATCTCTCGCATTTGCAGAACCATAGATGATTTTTGTCATCAGCCTTTCTATATCGGGGATACCCGATAGCAACGCCGCAGTTTCACCTCTGAGTACAGCGTCGTTTACAAGCTCCTCTACCGCATTCTGCCGTCTGATAATAGCCGCGCAGCTTAAAAGCGGCTGTTCTATGTATCTTCTGATAAGACGCTTTCCCATAGATGTTTTTGTACGGTCAAGCACCCACAGAAGCGTACCTTTCTTTTCTTTTGAACGCATCGTTTCGGTAAGTTCAAGATTTCTCTTTGTATTGAAATCTATCCGCATAAACCTGTCCTCACTGTAAAGCTCAGGCAAGGAAATGCGTTCAAGTCCTGTCATCTGAGTTTGTTTCAGATACCTTAATAATGCTCCGATAGAATTTACTATACCCGTTCTGCCGTCAAGACCTATACTGTCTAAATCAGGCTTTTTGTAATGGTCAAGCAAAACATTAACTGCATTTTCCGTATCATAATATTCGTCCTCAAGCATTTCAACAGAGGCTTTTATCTTTTCCTTTATGAACGGTATTAATGGTTTTAGCTTATCGACCTCACCGCCTATAAGAAATTCGCTCGGATCAAATCTTGAAATTTCTCCCAAAAGCTGCGCTCCCGACTTTGAATAATCAGCCTCGACAGCGCAAAGCTCGCCTGTGGAAATATCGCAGAATGATATAAAGTGCTTATTGCCCGATGTATAGACAGAACAAATAAAGTTGTTCTTCGACTCGTCAAGCATACTGTCCTCCATAACAGTACCCTGAGTAATTACACGGATAATATCCCGTTTTACAAGTCCCTTTGCCGTTGCGGGGTCTTCTGTCTGCTCGCATATTGCAACCTTGTAACCCTTTGCAACAAGCTTGGCTATATACTGCTCACAGCTATGAAACGGTACGCCGCACATCGGGGCACGCTCCTCCTGTCCGCAGTCCCTTCCTGTGAGAGTTAAATCAAGCTCCTTTGACGCAGTTACAGCGTCGTCAAAAAACATCTCGTAAAAATCGCCCAATCTGAAAAACAGAATACTGTCCTTGTTTTTTTCTTTTATCTCAAAATACTGTTTCATCATCGGTGATAATTCTGCCATATTTCCACCTCCCTGTTACCTTGTTAATATATCAATGACAGCCGCTGCAGCTCGAGCAGCTTCCCGTACAGCCGCTTGGGATACAGTCTGTTGTATCGGGATTTTCTCCGTCTGCGCTGTTCTGTATTATCGCAAGCACTCTCTGAAGCTTTTGGTCAAACTCCTGCTTTGCGTTATTGTATGCTATCATATTCTCATTCTGCATTATTTTCGCATATGTTTGACGTAATTGTGTGTTAAGCTCCCTGAGCTTAGCCATATCACGCTCGGCATTCGTAGCCTCGTCATCTATGGAAATTCTTGTCATATTGTAAGTATTTATCATTTCCTGCAATTGCGTATCGCCTTCGCTTGTCTGTTCCGCAAGACGCATTTTGATATAAGTCTCGTCCTGCTGTATCTCTCTTCCGATCTGTCTTGCAAGTTCTATTAAATCCATTGGGAATTATCCTTTCTCATTATTTTTAAGCAAGCTCTCCTTTGAGTATCCAATTTCTTGCCTCGGTAATTTTCACCTCTGTAAACTGTCCCACAAGGCTTTCATCGCCTGCAAACTCTACAATAATATTTCCGCTTGTTCTGCCCGAAAGAATACCATCTTTATCAGTTGCATTTTCAACAAGCACTCTGTACGTTTTTCCAACCATTTCTGCACAGCGTTTTGCGGCTATTTCTTCCTGAACCTTTAAAAGCTCGGAAAACCACGCCGATTTCTCCTTTGCCGTATAAGGGTCGTCCATTTTTGCGGCAGGTGTTCCCTCTCTCGGAGAATAAATGAATGTAAAAAGAGAAGTAAATTCTACTTCTTTAACTAAAGATATCGTATCAAGAAACTCATCATACGTTTCTCCGGGGAAACCGACTATTACATCAGACGTAAGGCTTACATCGGGAATTCTTTTCTTAGCGTAATTTATAATATCAAGATACTTCTCTCTGTTGTAGCTTCTGTTCATAGCCTTTAGCACACGGTCATTACCTGACTGGAACGGCAGATGAAGATGTGTAGAAATATGTCTGCTGTCCGCTATTACGTCAATCAGTTCCTTTGAACAGTCCTTAGGGTGCGAGGTCATAAATCTTATAAGATAATCGCCGTCTATCTTGTCTATCTCACGCAAAAGATTAGCAAAAGTTGCGTTCTCGTCAAGATTTTTACCGTAAGAATTAACATTCTGTCCGAGTAATGTTATCTCCTTGTAGCCTGCCTCTATCATCTCTCTTGCCTCTGCAACAACGTCCTCGAATTTTCTGCTTCTCTCACGACCTCTTGTATATGGCACAATACAGTATGTGCAGAAATTATTACAGCCATACATTATAGGCAGCCAGCCCTTAAACGTACCGTCACGCTTTATGGGTATTCCCTCATAAACAGTCTTATCGTCAACTCCTGTTTCATAGACACGTTTGCCGTCTGTTATTGTATTGTAAAAAAGTTCGGGGAACTTGTGCAGAGAATGTGTGCCGAACACAAGATTTACAAACGGAAAGCTCTTGTAAAGTCTGTCTGTAACGTGTTTTTGCTCCATCATACAGCCGCAAAGACCTATAACCACAGACGGACGCTTTCTCTTAATATTTTTAAGCGCCCCCACATTACCGAAAACTCTGTCCTCGGCGTGTTCTCTTACAGCGCAGGTATTAAACAGAATAAAATCTGCCTCTTCGGCATTCTCTGTAAACTCAAAGCCCATTTCGGCAAGCATACCTTTGATTTTCTCGCTGTCCGCAACATTCTGCTGACAGCCGTAAGTTCTGATACAGGCTTTAGGCACATCGCCGCTCGCTCTTATAGCCATTACCTCTCCTGCAAGCTCTATATAATGATTATCATCTGTAAAATCTCTGTAATTAATATTATTAGCCAATCGACACACTCCTACACAATAGTATAATAACCCAAGTTACCACCTTATATAATAACACATAATTTACATTTCATCAAGCTTTTGAGGAATTTTAACACAATAGTAAAAAACAAAATACTATGCAAAAAGTACGAAATTAACCAAAATCCGACAGATACTCTGCCGGATTTTACTTTAGCTGTTAGTATCAATAATCTTCATCGTAATACGAATCTTCCTCATACTCATTATCGTAATAATAATCTTCATAGTAATCGTCATACTCGGAATTACCGTCCTCAGAGTCGTCCCAATAAGTATCCGACTGCCAGTCATCTTCGGTATCTGTTGAAGTATCTACAAATATATACTTTTCAGGGTCATAATCCTCGAAGTCCTTGATTATAAGCGATGAGTTATCGCAGCTCCAAGACGTTTTTGCTTTCGCAAGCAAGCTGTTCTCGGGGTCTTTCGTTACATTTACCGTAACAATAAATCCTCCGATATTGTTACCCGATATAGTATAGCTGCACTTCTCCGAATCCACAGGTACAGGCACATCGGTATTGTTGAATGCTTCAAGCTTTGGCACATAATACACAAGCCACTTTCCCTTGTCGCCCTTATCTATGAGCAGCGGACCGTCCTCAAACGTGTATTTCTGCAATCCTAAAATATACTCTTCAAGACATATTTTATTATCCATTATTGCAAACGAATGAGGAACTCCCACATATCTGAAATGCCAGCCCTCGTAGCCTATTCCCGTAATATTAGTCTTGTCATCGGGGTATCTCAGAATAAAGCCGTAATTCTTGCAGTTATCTATAAGCCAGCTGTAAATACCCTCGCCGTCAAGTTCTATCATTTCACCGTCGTAATTATATGCGGCGGTATCAAAGCAGTAACCTGTCTGATGTTCGCTGTATCCCGGCACGGCAACGTAGTACGCAGTTGATTTTTCTCCCGTATGCTTAACTGATTCTTCGTATATTTTGGTTTGGTCTGCCTTACTTCTGTATGAACTTGAAATCAGAATACTTGTATCGCCTTTTGCTTCCTTAAAATCGTCAAACATCTTATTCATAGGTTTAAGCACGGCATTGTTTATGAACATATCATCGTCCTTTACACCTACCGAACTCGAAATGTTATCATACAGATTAACAAGGTTTTCACCGTCAATTTTTGATTCATACTGATAATTTACAAGAATAAGCTGCCCTTTATTTACGTCCTCATTAAGCACGGATATTGTTTTGTATCCCTCGGGCAAATTATTACTGTCCTCAAAAGCATTCGGTGAAATAGCGTCTGACGATAATCCCGAAACACTGTCATAAGACGATGTATTATCAGCTATTTTTTTCGAATCAACGGCGTTCTGCTGTCTTACGTTTATTTTATGTCCTGAAACAAGTATAGCCGATATTCCCGCTACAAATATACAGAGAACTATCATAGCCAAAAAACCGCTGGGTATAGTTTTCTTTTCAGATTTTTTCATACTTTCACCTCCAAAATAGAGATTATATAAAACCACTGTCCACAACTTAAGAATAGAGTAAATGTATGCAGGGTATGGGGCGGCAGCCCCAAAGGGCAGCGGGCGAAGCCCGCTAACCCTTAGCCCCCTTG
>CACWKD010000020.1:29652-43706 GCA_902761345.1 uncultured Ruminococcus sp.
CCTTGCCCTCAAGGGAAAGGGGGTTGGGGGATAGGGGGATTACATGATTTTGCCGAAAACCAATCAACCGAAACTGATTGCTTAAGTTGTGGATAGTGTATATAAAACTCTTAAACCTTAATTTTGCGGAAAGACTTCTTGCCTCTCTTTACAACAATCTCGCCTTTTGCAGCAATGTCCTCTTTAGAAATAAGGTAAGCAGGGTCTGTTATCTTCTCGCCGTCTGCCGTTACTCCTCCCTGAGTAACATTTCTTCTTGCCTCACTCTTTGACGGTGCAAGTGAAGCTTTTACAAGCAAATCTACTATGTTTATGCTGCCGTCTGTAAAATCTCCGTCCTCGAGAACCGTGGTCGGAATGTTATCGCTGTCTGCACCGCCTGCAAACAGCGCTCTTGCAGCCTGCTGTGCTTTCATAGCCTCTTCCTCTCCGTGAATAAGCTTAGTTGTTTCAAAAGCAAGTATCTCCTTTGCACGATTAAGCTCTGCACCTTCAAGCTTTTCAAGCTCTGCTATCTCTTCAAGCGGCAGGAATGTTATCATCTTGATGCACTTAATTACATCAGCGTCATCAATATTTCTCCAGTACTGGTAAAACTCATACGGAGATGTTTTCTCAGCGTCGAGCCACAAAGCGCCTTTCTGAGTTTTTCCCATTTTTTTGCCCTCTGATGTGAGCAGAAGATTTATTGTCATAGCGTATGCGTCCTTGCCAAGCTTACGTCTGATAAGTTCCGTACCTCCAAGCATATTGCTCCACTGGTCGTCACCGCCGAACTGCATATTGCAGCCGTACTTCTGATACAAAACATAGAAATCGTAGCTCTGCATTATCATGTAGTTGAACTCCAAAAAGCTAAGACCCTTTTCCATTCTCTGCTTATAGCACTCTGCCGTAAGCATTCTGTTTACGCTGAAATGCGCTCCGACTTCACGCAGAAGATCAACATAATTCAAATCAAGCAGCCAATCAGCATTATTAACCATTATAGCCTTATCGTCCGAGAAATCTATAAACTTACTCATCTGCTTTCTGAAACACTCGCAGTTGTGCGCTATCGTTTCTTTTGTAAGCATTTGACGCATATCTGTTCTGCCTGAAGGGTCGCCTATCATTCCCGTACCGCCGCCTACAAGAACTATCGGCTTATTGCCTGCCATTTGTAATCTTTTCATCAGACATAATGCCATAAAATGACCTACATGCAAGCTGTCTGCCGTCGGGTCAAATCCTATATAAAAAGTTGCCTTACCCTCATTGATAAGCTCTCTTATTTCTTCTTCATCTGTTACCTGTGCAATTAGTCCTCTTGCCTGTAACTCCTCGTAAACTCCCATAATCTCAATCCTTTCTTTTAAGACTCTATTAGTCTATAATATAACTCTATTGTATTATAGCAGAATTCCACTTTGAATTTGTTACTAAATTGTTACGAATACGCCGAAAAGATTAAAAAATAGACATTTTTTGTAATACAATTGACTTATAATTCTTGTCTTTCATTATTTAAAAAGCAAACACCGTCCGACAATCTAAGGACGATGTTTGTATAGCTTATTTAGATTTGGGCTTATGCTCGCTGAAAGAAAGTTCTCCGTTTTCGTCGTCTATCTCAACATACCAGCCTTTCTTTAGTTCCGCAGGAGCTTTTATTTCCTTTTTTTCAAGTGCATACATTTTTTTCTCTTTATCCATACAGATAACATACTTTCCGTCTATCGTATCAACCTTTAAAATCATATTCTAATCTCCTTAATCAAGCTGAGTTAATATTTTATAATCCGTACCGCTGCTTACTATAATAATATCTCCGAATTTATCCGTTCGATACAATTCACAGCCGTAATCTACAATTTTCTGTATTGTAATATCATCGGGAGTATAATCTGTCTGCTCTGCACAAACTATCACCGCAGCAGGGTTTACGGTTCTGAGAAATTTATCTGTAACCGAACCGCTTCGCCCCTGCCTTGCCGCCAGCAGAACATCTGAGCGGATACTCTCGTTACTGTCAAGAATATCACCCAACGCCTGCTTAGACGTATCGCCCATAAAAAGCATACTAAACTCCCCGTACAAAAGCCGCACGGCAACAGAATTACTGTTCGCCGAATCGTACGCTTTACACGGTGAAACAACTTTTAAGTTCATATCGCCGAATATAAATTCATCGCCGCTTTTGACACACTCTGTTTCAATGTTCTTCTCTTTTAGCTTTGCTGTAAGCTGTGTATAAGCCTGCGGCAGCTCGGTATCTTTGTTATCACATGTAACAAACCTGTCTATCCTCACCGTATCGGCAACACCGCACATATCTCCGATATACCTTTTATCGGATGAACTTAGTATCACAAGGTCAAGCTTGTCTATGTGTAAAGCTCTCAGTTTATCCGAAATACCCGTCTGAACTTTCTCAGATCCGCTGTCTATCAAAATATAATATCCGTCACAGCGTATCAGGACACAGTTTGCATTTCCGACATCGTACACCGTAACCGCAAGAGGGTACCGGCTGCTCTGCTCGTATACTGAATTAATGTGAAATACTTCAAACAAGCTTTCCCACGCACCGCTTTTTTCCATTATAAACGAAACCGATAACAAAAGTACCGCTATACACAGCGTTACAAACATTTTTATTTTACGTTTTGCTGATTTTTGTTTTTTACCGTTATTGCTGTCAGTCATTTTTATTTATCTTGCGTTCCATATTCTGCTGAGGAGTAATAAGAACCTTTCTTGACTTACTTCCCTCGTGAGGGCCGACTATTCCCATTTGTTCCATAGTATCAACTATACGTCCTGCACGGGCATAGCCTACCTTGAGTTTTCTTTGCAGAAGTGATGTACTTGCCTGTCCTGCATTAACAACTATATCAATAGCCTGTTCAAGCATTGGGTCTGCATCGTCAAAATCATCTTCATCTGAACCGCCTGATTTACCTGTACCCTTAACATTAATGCTCTCCTCGGCAATACGCTCTATCTCCTCTACGATACTATCATCATATTCCGAAGACGTATGCTGCTTGATATAATTTGTTACTGCCTCAATATCTGCATCGGAAGAAAATCCACCCTGAACTCTAAGCGGTTTGGGAGCTTCAACAGGTTTGAAAAGCATATCGCCCTTACCGATAAGCTTTTCTCCTCCGCCCATATCAAGAATGGTTTTCGAGTCAACGGCAGACGCAACTTTCAGCGAAATACGGCTCGGGATATTAGCCTTGATAACGCCTGTAATAACATTAACGCTCGGTCGCTGTGTTGCTATAACAAGGTGCATACCTGCGGCTCTTGCTTTTTGTGCAAGACGGCAGATAGACTCTTCCACCTCTCCGGGCGCTACCATCATCAAATCTGCAAGCTCGTCTATTGCTATGACTATTTTGGGCATTTTCTTTCTTGCCATGGGCGGCATATACTCTCCGTTTACCACTTCGCCCTTATCTTTTTCCAAGAGTTCCTCGTCAAACTCCTCTTCGGGATACTCCAAAAGATTTCTCTCAACCATAGCGTTGTAGCTGTCAATGTCCTTTACATTATGCATAGAGAATTCGTTGTAACGCTCCTCCATTTCCTTAACAGCCCAGTTTAATGCACCCGCCGATTTTTTCGGGTCTGTAACTACGGGAACAAGCAGATGAGGAATTCCCTTATATTTTGTAAATTCAACCATTTTCGGGTCGATCATCATCATCTTTACTTCATCGGGCGACGACTTAAACAGAATACTCATAAGTATAGAGTTTACACAAACAGATTTACCCGAACCTGTTGTACCTGCGATCAGCAAATGCGGCATACTCGCAAGATCCATTACCACGATCTGATCCGATACATCTCTGCCCAATACACAAGCAAGCTTGCTCTTGTGATTTCTGAACTCGTCTGAGTCTATAAGCTCACGCATTGTTACAGATGTAACTGTTTTATTCGGAACTTCAATTCCTATTGCAGGCTTTCCGGGAATAGGCGCTTCAATTCTTACTGCGTCTGCGGCAAGACCCAATGCAATATCGTCGGAAAGACTTGTAATTCTTGCGATCTTTACTCCGGGCGCAGGCTTGATCTCATATCTTGTAATTGACGGGCCTCTGCAATAGCCGACTATCTTTGCGCCGACAGAAAAGCTATCCAATGTATCAATAAGTCTTTGCGCACTTTCCTTTAATTCAGCCTTATAGCTCACCTTGCTGCGTACGCTTTCCGAAAGCAGTGAAACAGGCGGATATTTATATTTCGGCTTAGGTTTCGGCGGCTGTACATTTGACGGCTGAGGCTTTCTGAGTACGTCGCTGATATCGTTCTTTACAGGAACAGTCTGAGGATCAAATTGTTTCTGTCTTGGATCGGACTTCACGGGAGTTTGTTTCTTCATTGTAATTTTTTGCGCCACCTTAGACGCATTCGGCGTATCATCGTCAAACAATACATCATCAAACAAGCCGTCTGTAAGTTCGCTGTCCGAATAATCCTCTACTCCGTTTTTAGGCAAATCGCCGACAGGCTCTTCTATATCAATATCGATACTGTATCCGCTGTCATCTTCGCTCATATCTTCGTCATCAAACAGTTCATGCACGGCATCAATATCGGTGTCCTGCAATTCCTCTTCCTCGGTTTCTTCTCTTTCGAGCGGTTTATCGGAGGGGTATTCTTCTTGTTTCTCGTCAAGATCGCTTTCGCTTTCCAATTCCTGTTCAGGGGCATCTAAATCATACTCATCATCGTCATAATCTTCATCAAAATAAGCGTCATCTGCAACCCTTACAGGATTTCTCTTTGCATTGTTCCTCTTAAAATCTCCCGCTACATCTTTAAACCAAGCTGCCGCGTGCTCGAACAGATATGTATAAATATTCTTAACAGGAATATCAAGCGCAAACACCGCCAGTACGATCAGTACAAGTATTATCAGTATTCTTGCAGGCGTTACTCCGAACAGCTTTACAAACGGAATACCGAATATAAATCCCCATACGCCGCCGCCCTTATACAAAACACCCTCTGCAAGTACCTGCTTGACGTTTTTATCCTCGTCAAAGGTGTATATAAAGATAAGGGCGTTAAGAGCGGTAACCATGCCTGCAATAAAGCCTGTTCTGAACCACAGCTTCGGGATAGTTCTGTCAAGCATTTCCGCAATTGCAAGAAACAAAAGCAGCAGCGGCCAGAAAAGCGACAGGAAACTAAACATTCCTCTTATCGTATTATGCAGCCAAAGCCACACAAGATCTCCGGGTATAAATATTATCGCCGTAAGAATAACAGCAGATATAAACATTACAAGGGATCTTTTTTGAGTTCTTGCAAGTATCTCCTCATCGCTCAGCACAGGTTTACTTGGTACTTTTTTAACACTTTTCTCTTTTTTAACATTTTCTTTCTTATCTGTTGTTTTTTTACTTGATTTCTTTTTCTTTTCCTCTGCCAACTACCTTCACCCCATTATTAAAAAGTAAGAGCTGCCCCGCTGAAAATATTCTTTCCTGCAAAAAGCTCCACAGCGCTTATTGCAATTACAGCAATACCCAAAAGCGCAGTGTAAACTACAAATACGCCTGTTCTTTCTTTTGCAAGCATCCACTTAAACAGCTTGATCGCAAAAAATCCTACTATCATTGCCGTTATCATACCCGCAATCATTGAACCCGTACTTACAGCAAATGCGTCCTGAGTACCCTGAGCTGCAAGAGCGTCTTTGCCCTCCAGCAGAGCCGCCGCCATAATAGACGGTATTCCAAGTACAAATGTATAGTCAAGCGCCACCTGCTTGTTAAGACCTCTTAGCTCACCCATTGCAAGCGTAGATCCCGAACGTGACAAACCGGGGAAAATCGCCGCCATACACTGAGTAATGCCTACACAGACAGCGTCTAATGTTTTCATTCTTCTTCTGCCGGGTTCTTTCAGTACGTTTGTGGATCTTGCCTTTGTGTTATCCAAAGCTTTTATTCCTACCCACAAAAGGATACTCGTTGCAAGCTCGGCAAATCCCGTAACTATAAAATAGCCCGAGTTGCCCTGCCATACCTCGGCAAGATCTTTTCCGTTAAGTCCTCCTGCTCCCGGTATCGGCACAAACAATAGAAACAGCGGTAAAAGTCCGATAACGAGCATTACAAGCAAGTTTTTGTCGCCGTCCATCTTGCTCCATTTAAACTTTCCTGTAAAAACCTCCTTAATTAATCCTATAAAAGCCTTAATAAGCCTTATTATCAGCTTATAATATACGGCACATACCGCAAGGAGCGTACCGACGTGCAGCATTACGTTGAAGAACAGATTGCCCTCCATATCTATACCCATAATATGCTGAAATATAGTCAGATGACCGCTGCTGCTTACAGGGAGAAACTCCGTCAGCCCCTGAACAATTCCCAGTATTATTGCCTGAATAAGATCCATAACTATGTACTCCTTTTTGTGAATTTCGGATTACTCCGCCATACAGTAACTGTGATACTATTTATATGTACGGGATTTTACGAATATAAGAATAAACGAAAATCCCATAAAGTCAGCCGCTTATCATTTCTCTGAGCTTTTTCAGTGCAAGGCTTAAATTTCCAACGCTGTCTATCAACCCCTCATCAACTGCACGTCTGCCCTCAAGCACTGTACCCACGTCCATTACAAGCTCCCCTGTCGTCATAACAAGACTGTTGTATCTCTCAGCTGTGATACGTGAGTTTTCTGCAACAAAATTGTTTATCCTCTGCTGCATACGCTGAAAATACTCAAACGACTGCCTAACCCCAAGTGTCAGTCCCGTTGTCCTAACAGGGTGTATGGTCATAGATGCACTCGGTGCAATAAACGAATATTTCGCCGCCACTGCAAGCGGTACTCCTATTGAGTGACCGCCTCCCAAAACAAGCGACACAGTAGGCTTTGTCATTCCTGCCATAAGCTCCGCTATTGCAAGTCCTGCTTCTATATCCCCTCCGACTGTGTTCAGTATCACAAGAAGTCCGTCTATGTTGCTGTCCTCCTCTATGGATACAAGTCGAGGAATAACATGCTCATACTTCGTTGTCTTATTTTGCGGAGGAGATTCGATATGCCCCTCTATCTCCCCTATCACAGTAAGACAATATATCCGACAATCCTTGCCGTTTACAGTCACCGAACCCGAGCTTTCTATTTCCTCATCAGGAGCAGTATCTTCAGACTTCTTCTGAGCTTTACCGGAACGCTTTTTTGTTTCTTTATCCTTTGAAATAATATCACCGTTATTGTACATAATACACACCTCAGATTTATTGTTTCTCTTCGGGGTACTATCATACATTCTACATTATACCATTATTTACAAAATGATACAAGATATTAAAATAAAAAACATTTGATTTTTTTTTACAGCGTTTTTGTAACAAACTCGTAATAAAGTTATGATAATATCATAATCAAAGTTTTTTTATCATTTCAGCATATTAATAAGCTATTTTTCTTTTGTATAATTATAATTTTCTATAAGTATTGTATGCTAAATTAAACAAATCTATGAGGTAATAAATATGACAGACATAATAATGCTGGTATCTATTGTGATACTGGTTGTTTTCTCCTCGTTTTTCAGCTCTATGGAAACTGCTGTAAATGCGTGCAGCAAGGCAAGACTTCAAAATATGCAGGAGAATGAAGTAAAGGGCAGTTCTACCGCCTTGAAGTTTCTTGATAAATACGAGAAAACCATTACAACGCTGCTTATCGGAAACAACATTGTAAACATAGCGGCGTCATCGCTTGCAACCATTCTGTGTACAAAAATCTGGGGCAATTACGGTGCGGCAATCAGTACAGGTATTCTTACGCTTATAATACTTACATTCGGAGAAATTATCCCAAAATGCTACGCAAAAGAAAACAGCGAAAAGCTTGCGGTACAGTTTTCGGGAATAGTATATTTTCTAATGATAATATTGACGCCGTTATCTACACTATTTATAAAAATAAATGCCCTTGCTATGAAACTTTCAGGCAGCAAAGACGACACTCCGTCCGTAACAGAGGACGAACTGAAATTCATTATAGAATCTATCGAAGAAGAGGGTGTCCTTGAAGAAGCTGAAAGCGAAATGGTACAATCCGCCTTAGAGTTTGACGAAAAAACAGTTCTCGAAATACTCACACCAAGAGTTGATGTTCTCTCCATTGATATAGACGACGACATTAAGGACATAACAAACTCAATTATCAACGAAAGATACTCAAGAATACCTGTCTACAAGGACAGCATAGACAACATAGTCGGAATACTGCATACAAGGGATTTTCTTGAAATACTTGCAAAAGGCGAAAAACCCGACTTAAACAAACTGTTGCAGCCGCCGTTTTTTGTGTATAAAACACGCAAACTATCTGCGTTGCTTGCGGATTTCAAACGAAAACAAATGCACATTGCAATTGTAGCGGACGAATACGGCGGTATGCTCGGAATAGCAACAATGGAAGACCTTCTTGAGGAGTTAGTCGGAGAAATATGGGACGAGGACGAGGAAATAGAACAGCAATGCAAAAAAATTAATGACAACAGCTACGAAATAAGCGGAGATATGCCGCTTGAAGATGTACTGGAGCTTTTTGAAATTCCCGAAAAGAACGTTGACTCTGCAAGTCAATCGGTAGGCGGCTGGGTATTTGAGAATATGGGCATTATCCCCGAAAACAATCAAACAGTTGAAATAAACGGTCTAAATATTACCGTTAAAGATGTAAGTGACAACAGAATTAACAAATTAATAATAAATAAATCTGTTCAAACACAGTGAATAAATTATATCACCGCTGCTAAAAATAGTAACGGTGATTTTTGTGTCTAAATTTATAAAATTCTCTATTCTTTTTTCTGTGGGCGGGGCAGCTTATGGAATTATCGAGCTGCTTTGGAGAGGCTACACCCATTGGAGTATGCTGATAACAGGCGGTACTTGCTTTTTGATAATGTATACAGTTTATACACGATATGATCAGATGAATGTTTTCAAAAGATTTCTGTATGGCTCGCTTATCATTACCGCTGTTGAATTTATACTCGGGCTTATTCTCAATTATCATTTCAAGCTGCATATATGGGATTATTCAAATCTGCACTTTAACATTCTCGGGCAAATCTCACTTCTTTACAGTATTCTGTGGGGACTTCTGTCAATTCCGGTATCTTATCTTTGCGAAAAAATAGACAAGCTGATCCGCATACATTCAATATAGTCAAACAGACAGCCGCAAAATTAACGGCTGTCTGAATTTTTTTATTTATTCCTCGGCAGGTGCATCTCCGCCGCCTGCGTCAACAGAACCTCCTCCCGTATCTCCGCCTGTCGGAGCAGGTTCAACGCTTCCGCCGCCGACGTCACCGCCGCCTGCATCTCCTCCGACATCTACGTCTCCCGGACTAACCGGTTCATCTACATTTGCAGGAACTTCGTTGTCGGGGTCATAGTAACCGGGGTCTTCTTCATCATCATACAAAGGCTCGTCACCGTAATAGTCTTCTTCTCCGTCATCTTCATCACCCGGAGTAGTTGCAGCAGCAGGTTCTTCGTTGTAATACTCGTAATAGTCTTCCGACTTTGATGTTACAGCCTGCTCGCTTACAGTATTAGCCTGGTTAGCTGCCTGGAGTTCACCCCAAGTTGTATATTCAAGATTATAACCTGAGTGATAAGTGCAGTACATAGGCAGATTACTCTTATTGTAGTAACCGTAGTGACCTGCTCCGCAGAACGTATTTGCAAGCAAACCTGTGTACGGACAATACTGAGCAACTATAAGGCCATCGGGGAACTTATAATCCTTATGCTCTTTACCCTGGAGATACTGCTCCATAAGAACTTTCCAAAGCTTTGTCGCAATAGTAGTATCGGGAACAGTTGCAGGAGTATCGTAACCCGTCCAGATAGCCGCCGCACAGTATGGTGAGCATCCGCAGAACCAGCTGTTCTGATCGGCGTCGGTCGTACCTGTTTTACCGATAATATCCCAACCGGCAATTCTTGTTTCGCCTGCATTTGTGCTGTGGCTCGTCTGTATATTATAGTTGAGAAGTCTGTTCATTATTGCAGCAGTTTCCTCCGTAAGCGCCTGAATAGGATCCTGCTCTCTGTTATCTATTATTACATTGTCGTCTGCGTCTGTTACATAATAATAGGTATAAGGCTTATACGATTTACCACCGTTTCCAAGCAGGGTGTAAGCTTTTGCCATTTCACGAACAGTTGTACCGCCGTTGAAACCGCCGATCGAAAGACCTGCCATATTCTGCGAGTCGATCTCAAAGTTCAAATGCGTCCAGCCAAGCTTATTTGTAACATAGTCATAGCTGTATCTTACACCGTCCTGACCGTTCGGGTCAACAAGGTCTTTTAAAACATTTGCAACAGTTGCGTTTGCCGAGATCTCGATAGCGTCAGGCAAAAGCATATCGCCTCTGTAACCCATGTACCAGTTGTTAGGACCGGCAGCTCCCGTGTCGGGGAACCAAGCGTCTATCGGTACATCGTGTACAATAGATGAATAATAAAGGTTGCCGTTATTTATTGCAAGCGGATATGCCGCTACACCTTTGATTGTAGAACCCGGCTGCAGCGCTGAGTCTGTTGCTCTGTTCCATTCAAGATTACCCTGTTTTTCTTTATTAGATCCGACTATTGCAATAACCTTGCCGTCATAGTCCATCATACAAAAGCCGCATTCAAGATCTTCGTAAGCGCCCGGAGCAAAGTACGGGTAAGTACGGATTATATTCTCCATCTGTTCCTGTACCTCAAGATCCATTGCGCAATATACTTTAAGACCCTCTGTATAAAGCTTGTTAGAAGCAGCCGTTTCGCTGATGTCAAGGTACTCTGCAAGATCCTCTGTCAAATCGCTGAATACCGTTTCTATATACCAGTTCTGAATCTGTTCTACATCAACTTCCTCTGTTTCCTCCTCAATGTAGCTGTTGGGGTTTACAAAGGTCATATTTTCGGATTCTTCCATTGCTTCCTTGTATTCTTCTTCTGTAATTTTCCCCTGGTCAAGCATTACCCAAAGAACGTCCTCACGACGCTTTTTGTTCTCCTCAGGGAAATACAGCGGATTGTATCTGCTCGGGTTCTGTGTGATACCTACAATTGCCGCGCACTGCGCAAGAGAAAGATCTTTTACGTCCTTGTCAAAGTATGCAGTTGCCGCCGCCTGTATTCCGTTGTTGTTGCCTCCGAAGTTTACCGTATTAAGATATGCTTCGAGTATTTCGTCTTTTGTAAATTCACGTTCAACATTGAGCGCACGGAAAATTTCTTTCAGCTTACGGTTAATACTAACCTCGTTATCGCTTGTTATGTTCTTGATAAGCTGCTGCGTCAATGTCGATCCACCGAACTGCGAACCGCCTGTCGAAAGCGTAAGTATAGCTCCTGCGGTACGGTACCAGTCAACACCGTGGTGTTCATAGAAACGCTTATCCTCGATAGCTACGAGAGCGTCTTTCATATATTGAGGAATGTCGTCAAAATCCACCGTAACACGGTTTTCCGATGTGTATAGCTGCATATACTGCTGAGGGTTACCCTGTTTATCATATACATAAATGTAGCTTGTTTCGTTAAGCTTTGCGCTGTGCAGGTCAATACCTGTGGGTTCACGAGCTATACTTGCAACATATATTACCATAGAAATGCCTATTATTATTCCTGCAACAATAAGCACAGAAACCAGCGTGTAAAACACTCTCCATATTGTACGGAAAAATCCCTTTACGGCTGATCCCACAACACCTGAATGTTCAACAACAGGCTCTTCCGAAATATCGGTATAATCTGAAATATCGGTTTTTCTCATCTTTAATCCTCCTGAAAAAAACTCTTTGCGATGTTAGACATATTTTTTCTATCTTTGTTATTATACCATTAATCGTGTAAAAAATAAATATCCTAAACTCTCAAATTTAACAAGTTTTTAATATCGAATTGTGCAAAATCACATAAATCAAATCTATGAATAATATCTCGCTTTCGGCTGATAATAGCAGAAAGGAGAGATTTTTATGAAGAAAATGATATTGACAACACTTTCCATAATTGCGCTTTGTACTATGATAAACTATACGGCAGTTTCCGCTAAGAGTGAACCTCCCATACTCTCTGCAAACCGAACATATATTCTCAGAGAGTATAACGGGGTAATAGCCTGCTTTGAAGAAAATGTAGACGAGCCGTTTTTGATAACAGAGGTTATCAGTCAATGAAAACAGATTATGATGAGGTAGCACTTGGTAAGGCCAGATGTTATATCAGCACATTTATAGTTAAGCTTGCACAGCTTGGCTTAACTCTTCGTCAGGACGAAGACTGAGATTAACCGAAAATCCCGTAAAGGAGGAATTTCTAATGCCCGGTAGCAGAAAATTAGGTAGAAAGTCAGACGGCAGAAAAGCAACTGACCGTTTACGATCAGAACGGCAATGTCATTGAAGAATACAAAGGCGAGTGTACAGTCTTGTATAGCGGCGAAAAGGTGAGAGTAATTATTGACGGCAAAGAAACAACTTATGTTAATGCAACAGTGGTTGTAAGAGAGTGAGGAAACAGCATGACCTATGACGAGTGGGCGGAGGAGTACTACGAGACTGCAAGGCTCACGGAAGAAAAAATAAAAGAGTTCAAAAAGAAGCGAAGGGAAACAAAAAGCCCTTCGCTTCGTAGCTTGTACAGCGGAAAAATACAGTTGTATAAGGAACAGTATGACGATTGTATAAATGCCGCCGAAAAGCTGAAAAGACGGGCGATAAGAGAGAAAATAAAGAGAGGTAAAAAGATATGTTCAACATAAAATACGATCTTGCGGCTGATATTGCAAAGGTCAGTAAGATGCTGGGAGTAAGCGAAAGCGACTTCGTTAATTCTGTGCTTGAGAGGGAGCTGGTCTTGTACCGTGACC
Organism: uncultured Ruminococcus sp.; assembly: GCA_902761345.1. Taxonomy (GTDB): domain Bacteria; phylum Bacillota; class Clostridia; order Oscillospirales; family Acutalibacteraceae; genus RUG592. The sequence continues at coordinate 42,583 of CACWKD010000020.1, forward strand.
CCATAACGCATAAGATAGAGCCGAAGCGGGGCGAATATCTTGCAAACCGGCTTGAATGTAACCTTAATCCGGAAACGGAGCAGGTCTGGAAGCCGTGTTATATCCTGTACAAGCGGACGATGTATACATATCCGTACATCAGCATTATTGCGGACGGAAAGTTTATTTCCACGCCCGCAGACGGTGTGAAAGTCAGCGGAGAGCAGTCAGAGGTCAATAAATAACTTCACTCTCCACTCTTCACACTTCACACTTTTACGAGGGGGGTGGAAGTATGACGCTATCGGAGATCATGAAAATGAGTCAGGAAGCAATTGCAGGGCAAAGCCCGAATTAATGTGGAATGTGGAAAGTGGAATTAATGGCGGCTGATGCTTTTTTCGCTGTTAAGAGAGAAAAAGCTGACAGGTCATATAATTCCACACTCCACTCTTCACACTTCACACTTTATTGAAGGGGGGTGAATTGGATGTCAGAGGTGACGAAAGAGGATCTGGAGCTTATAAATAAGCATACTCGCAGGGAAATGAAAGCGGATGAAGTCTATACCTTTCCTCTTATTCTCTGCACAAATAAGGTCGACAGAGATAACGAGAGGTTTGACGACAGTGCGCTTGAGGAGCTTGCCGCGCTTTGTATCGGCAAAACCGTAATCCGTGACCATGAGTGGAAAGCGGAAAATCAGACAGCCCGCATTTACCGCACTCAGGTCGAAGACAAGGGCGGCGGTGTAAAACAGCTTGTTGCATACGCTTATCTACCGAAAACGGACAGCACCAAGGAATTTATCGCTCAGCTCGATGCGGGCATTAAAAAAGAAGTCAGCATCGGCTGTTCGGCAAAAGAAGCGGTCTGCTCCGTTTGCGGAAAAACAAAGGGCGGGTGCATACATATTGCGGGCAGAACGTACAGCGGCGACAAGTGCTTTTATACGCTCAAAGGCATTACAGACGCTTATGAAGTAAGCTTTGTGGCTGTTCCCGCTCAGCCTGATGCGGGAGTGATAAAGTCCTTTGATGTACGCAAAAGCTATGTCGAAGGCGAGGAAGGACCGGACACGGTCCCGGGCGCAGACACTGCGCTTGAAGAAAGGCTTATTGAAGCAGAACTTAAAAACATAGAAA
>CACWKD010000021.1:0-29271 GCA_902761345.1 uncultured Ruminococcus sp.
TTCGTTCAACTCCAACGTCTGCTTGACCCTTTCGGCGTCTTTTCTATCATCTTGTTTAAGAGAATATTTTTTCTTTACAAACTCCTCTTTAGGAGCGTCAAAAGAGGTTTTATCCGATAAGTTTACGTTATCCTCAGCCGCAAGTACAGTTCTTTTATCCTCCGACAAAACAACATCTCCCGACATAGTACCCTTATTAAGCGTATCTACTCGTACCTCAGCTTTAATTTCGCCGTCCTCGGTAGGAGTTTTACAGCTTGGACAATACGGACTTCCTTCCATAAAAAAAGCGCCGCATACTTTACATATCATTTATTATTCCCCTCCTCTAAAAACAAATTCTCTGTTCTGTAAACATCTCCCGATAGAGTTTTCCAGTAAAGCATTCCGTCATTAAACATCATATACGAGTGCGGAGAGTTTTCTTTCGGAATAGAAACAGAACCGCAGTTTACATACACATAAGTATCGTAAACTTTAAACTTGGGAATATGAGTATGACCGTTTAGCAGAACTATCCCCTTTGTCTTTGGCGAACAATTTTCATTATACAAATGACCGTGCGATGCAAAAAATGTTACTCCGTCTGCAAAAAGATACGCATAATCCGCAAGCACGTCAAAATCGAGTACCATTTGATCAACCTCTGTATCGCAGTTACCTCTTACACAGATTATATTTTCCGCAAGAGGATTTAGCATTGATATAACCTTCTTAGGCGCATAATCCTTTGGAAGATCGTTTCGAGGTCCATGATACAGTATATCTCCCAAAAGCAGCAGTTTATCGGGTTTCTCTCTGTAATAAGCAGAAATAAGCTGTTCGCAGTAGTAAGCCGAGCCGTGAATATCCGAGGCTATCATCAAATTCATTTCACATCACTCCCTATATGATTTATTTTACAGCATAAGGCAATAAAATACAATAGCGTACAGGAAAATTAGTTTTTAAGAATATAAAAAAACTCTCTCCGCAGTACAATGCCGTGGAGAGAGAAATAATTTACTCGCTTGCTTTTTTCTTTTGTTTCGGAGCAGTTTGTTTTTTGTTTTTACTCAATTTTTTAACATACTTACCTACTATCGGTACAGTTTTGTAAATACCGTTAAACGCTGATTTTGCGCCTACATATACAGGAATTATCACAAGCGCCGCCATTCCTGCAAGCACTATAATAAACAACACTGTATAGAAAACATAAGGCAGTCCAAGCACCCATACTGAAAGGGCACGAAGTCCCAAAATCAACAGCAGAGTAACAAGCTCAACTATCAGCGAATAGACAAAAACTACTACTCCCTGCTTTGAATGTGCTCTGCACAGCTTAGACTTCTCTCTTTTAAAAAACGGTATCAAAAACAGTATTCCGAAATATGCCAATGCAGCCCTTACGCTATTCTCCGCAATATCCTCATCGGAGAAGAATTTTTTCTTCTGTTTTTGCTGCGCAGTTTTTTTCACAGCAGCTTTTTCGGTCGGCTTTTTCTTAGCATCAGTATTCTGCTCGCTTTTTGCTGCGGCTGCCGCAGTTAGCGTATGTACAGTTTCAGGTCTTGTCGGTTGCTTCTTTGGCTGTTCGGCTGTCGGCTTATTGTCCAAAGCAGGTTTTTCGTCCGCTTTCTCGACTTCAATTATCGGAGCTGCTTTTTTAGCAACAGGCTTTGGCGTCGGAAACTCCGCCGTCTTTTGTGTTTCCTCTGTCTTTTCTTTTATCTTAACTCTCTTTTGCTCAAAGCTTTTCCTGTTCTCTGCTTTTTTCTTAACAGGCTTTGAACTTTCTGCTGTTTCGTTTTTTGCAGGCTTTTCAGATTTCACAGGAGATTTTTCCGACTTTACAGCATTGGTATTATCGTCTGATACAACCGCCTTCTGTATCGGTCTTTCGGCGATCTTCTCACCCTGCTTTTTCTTATTTTTATCAGGTCTGTCCGTCTTTTTACCGGCAGGCTTGACTGCTGAGGTATCGGTCTTGTTTTCAGTTTTATCCGAAACAGGCTTACTTATAAACTCAGCGTCCTTTAACTTTTCTGTACGAGGCGCTGTGCTGCCTGTATTTTTCTTGTAGCCTTTCGATACAGAAGTAAGCGGAACAAGCTCCTCATCAACAGGCTTAGACTTTTTTCTTGTATCTTCCGAAAAAAGTTCCTCGGTCATAACAGTTGCTTTTTGAGTTTGCTTTTTAGGCTTTTGCTTAGTGTTGTCACGAGCAGGCGGATTAGCGTTTTTAACTGTTTTTTTGCTGTCTGCATTTTTACCGCTGTTGTTCTGAGGTCTTGATGATTCAATTACTCTCTGAGGTATTTTCCCCGTCTGATTACGGCTGCGCTTTTTCTTGTTTGATTTATGACTGCCGACTATATCAGACGTTGTTTCTCTGTTAATAACGGTAGGCTGAACTTTTTCCACCTCAGGCTCAGGTTTTTTGTCTTCCTCAACGGGAATGTTCGGCACCTCGCCCAAAGCAAGCTCTTGCTTGTATATCTTATCAAGCACATGATCTTTCTTTGCTTTTTCAAACATTTCTCCCGATGAGAAAACGTCCATACTGTCCGAACCGCCCTCAATACTCTTGCTCGGATCAGTGTTTGAATAGATATCCTTGTATTCTGTGATAGGCCTCTTTTTGATCCTCTTCTTCAGAGAGGCTCCGCATTTTGCACATACGGAGGAATTTGCATCATTAGAAGCACCACACGACTTACATTTTAACAAAATAAACCCCTCCACGTTAATACAGCTTTAATGCTGTACACGATAATATTAAAATAAATAACCTAACTTCAATTATATGTTATATATATGCGATATGTCAACTTAAAATATTGTAATACATTGTAACAAAGTTTAGAAAAAGTTAGAAATTATATAGTCAAAAGTTAATAATCGTACAATCTGTCAATTATTGTTAATTTTTTACACCTGTCTTTTATTTGCAGCTTCAAATATACTTGAAATCGTTTTTTCTTTGTGCTATAATAAATTGGATATTTATAATGGATTATTGTAATGCTGCGAAAAAGGCATAATATAAACTGCTGCCGATAAAGCTTGGCATTATTTTAGGAGGCTTTAAAAATTGAAATACGATCACATTAATATCGAAAAAAAATGGCAGGACAAATGGGAGGAAAAGGGTGTTTTCCACGCTGAAAACAACTCTGTAAAAGAAAAGTTCTTTGCGCTCATTGAGTTTCCGTACCCGTCGGGACAGGGTCTTCATGTCGGACACCCACGCCCATATACGGCGCTTGATACGGTAGCAAGAAAAAGAAGACTTCAGGGTTATAATGTTCTCTACCCTATCGGCTGGGACGCATTCGGTCTGCCGACAGAGAACTACGCTATCAAAAACCACATTCACCCTGCAATTGTAACACAGAATAATATAGCAAGATTTAAAAAGCAGATACAGTCGCTCGGCATATCTTTTGACTGGAGCAGAGAGGTAAACACAACAGACCCCTCATACTTCAAGTGGACGCAGTGGATCTTCTTACAGCTCTTTAAACACAACCTCGCTTACAAAAAAGAGATGTCCGTAAACTGGTGTACATCGTGCAAATGCGTTCTTGCAAACGAAGAGGTTGTAAACGGAGTATGCGAACGCTGCGGCAGCGAAGTTATCCGCAAGGTAAAATCACAGTGGATGCTCAAGATAACAGAGTACGCACAGCGTCTTGTCGATGACCTTGATACAGTTGATTATCCCGAAAGAGTTAAGGCTCAGCAGAAAAACTGGATCGGCAGAAGTACAGGCGCAGAGGTTGACTTTACAGCAACAACGGGCGACACACTTACAGTATATACAACTCGCCCCGATACGCTTTTCGGCGCAACATATATGGTTGTTTCTCCCGAACACCCATACATTGAAAAATGGACTGATATTATAGAAAACATTGACGAGGTAAGAGCTTATCAGCAGGAAGCCGCTAAGAAATCCGATTTTGAGCGTACAGAAATGGCTAAGGATAAAACAGGCGTTATGATAAAAGGCGTTCGTGCCGTAAACCCTGTTAACAATACAGAGATCCCGATCTTTATCTCAGACTACGTTCTTGTTTCTTACGGTACGGGCGCTATTATGGCTGTACCAGCGCATGATACCCGTGACTGGGAGTTTGCTAAAAAGTTTGATCTGCCAATAATCGAGGTAGTTAAGGGCGGCAACGTACAGGAAGAGGCTTTCACAGACTGCGCAACAGGCGTAATGGTCAACAGCGGTATGCTTGACGGACTTTCCGTTGAGGACGCAAAGGTTAAAATCAAGCAATGGCTTACAGAAAACGGCAAGGGCAAAGAAAAAGTAAACTTCAAGCTGCGTGATTGGGTATTCTCAAGACAGAGATACTGGGGCGAGCCTATCCCGATAATCAACTGTCCGTGCTGCGGCTATGTACCGCTTGACGAGAGCGAGCTTCCGCTTGAACTTCCTATGGTTGATTCCTACGAGCCGACAGACACAGGCGAGTCCCCGCTTGCAAACATTACAGAGTGGGTAAACGTAAAATGCCCGAAGTGCGGTAAGGACGCTCAGCGTGAAACAGACACTATGCCTCAGTGGGCAGGTTCATCGTGGTATTTCCTCAGATATATGGATCCGCACAACGATACTGCTCTTGCAAGCAAAGAGGCTCTCGAATACTGGTCGCCTGTTGACTGGTATAACGGCGGTATGGAGCATACAACTCTGCACCTGCTTTACAGCCGTTTCTGGCACAAGTTCCTTTATGATATAGGTGTAGTTCCGACTGCCGAGCCTTATGCAAAGCGTACAAGTCACGGAATGATACTCGGTGAGAACGGCGAAAAGATGAGCAAATCAAGAGGAAATGTTGTAAATCCCGATGAAGTAGTTGCAGAGTACGGTGCAGATACGCTCAGACTTTACGAAATGTTCATCGGCGACTTTGAAAAGTCCGCTCCTTGGAGTCCCGACGGTATCAGAGGCTGCCGCAGATTTATAGAGAGATTTTATAATCTTACATCAAACATTATCGACAGCGACGAGATACGTCCCGAAATGGAGAGCGCTTTCCATAAGACTATCAAAAAGGTTGGCGAAGATATAGAGAACATTAAGTTCAACACAGCTATCGCAAGCCTTATGTCACTTATAAACGATCTCGTAAACAAAGGCGTTACGAGAGAAGAACTCAGAATATTCACTATACTTGTTGATCCATTTGCTCCGCACGTTGCAGAGGAGGTTTGGGAAACTGCAAATCTCGGCGAAGGTATGGTAGCAGAGCAGAAGTGGCCTGAGTATGACGAGGCAAAATGCAAGGACGAAACAATCGAGATAGCAGTACAGGTCAACGGAAAGATCAAAGCCAAGCTCAACATTGCGGCAGACGCAGAGAATGATGAAGTAATCGCACTTGCAAAAGCAGACGAAAAGGTTTCAAACGCTATCGGAAATATGAAAGTAGTAAAGGAAATCTACGTCAAGGGTAAACTTGTAAACATAGTGGTTAAGCCGTAAAATCCCGATTATTAACGCATTAGAGCAATTTTATTATATTTTTGAAAAAAGCCTTGACAAAATTATATAGACTATTGTATAATTATACTTGCAAATTATGCGATTAACTCCTGCCTTTTGGCGGATGGGAGGGAAAATAAATGGCTGAGATCAGAATTAAAGATAATGAGTCTCTTGAGAGCGCACTCAGAAGATTTAAGAAGCAGTGTGCGAGAGCAGGCGTAATTGCCGAGGTTCGCAAGAGAGAAGCATACGAGAAGCCGTCTGTAAGACGCAAGAAGAAGTCCGAGGCAGCTCGTAAGCGTAAGTATAAGTAATTTACTTAAACAAAATAACAAAAAGCGGACAGTGTAAAAGCTGTCCGTATTTTTATATTAATATAAAGGAGGTATCACAAAAATGAATGAAATAATACTACCTACAAAATGGGACAGCATTCAGTCCGAAAGTATTACAAAAACAGTACACTACTTGAAAGAATATTGCGGTCATACAGATAGAGATCATAATGAGCGTTGGGAATTTTTAGGTAAACGTGCCGAGCAGCGATTTGTCGGTGAAGAACATTCTATATGCGGTGGAATATGCGGATACAAAGAATACAAAAGATTAATGAAATATATTGCTCCTCATTGTATAGGAATAAGATACGGATATGTCGGTTCAGCGGTATGCTTTATAAGAATGCATTCGATTAACGAAAAAATAAGCGATATGACTATCGAAGAGATTATGGCTTCTATTAAAACATACCAAGACAATTGGTACAATAACAAAACCATAGCAAGCGGTTATGCTATGTGGTGTAATGACGGTAATTATCAGCCTCTGCTCAGTCGTATGAAAAAAGCATATTCCGAAAGTAATGCTGCACCGCAAATTTGCACGGTATTGACTGTTATGTACGCTATGCAATGGAGCGATTTCAGAATACAATCAATACAATCCTATTTGGATAATGACGACTTATAATTACTTACACAGCTTTAATATGCAAAATAATTCGCAGTTTAAAAACGGGACTTCCCCTTTACAGGAAATCCCGTTTTTAACTGTAATACTAAAAAATCTCGGCAAGCTGTATGGCTTTTTCTTCGGCTGTATTCATAATCGTGTCAACATCTGTACCCGCTATATCAAGCCCCTGAACACTCATACTTGTAAACTCGCCGTTTCCCAAAAATTTCGCTATCCCCTCTGCATAATCTTTACCGAAGTCGTTTTCCCCAATAAATCCTCCGCAGGTACTGATATACAGTAATTTTGAAAATTTCGCAAGTCCTTTGGGCATATCGTTTTCATATACAAATGTTACCGTGTTTACGCAGATATGCTCTATATATACTTTTAGTATTGACGGATATGACAAGTCCCAAAGAGGCGCTCCGATAATTATTTTATCGGCATTTGCAAACTGCTTGGCATAATCAAAAATAGGATTGTCATAATCCTTTGTGAGAATAGCTGCGTCACGCTGTTCAACGTCATTTTGTGTAAATGGCGTAAGATTTGACTTTGTAAGAACTATTTCTGTTACAGTAGTATCTTTGTGAAGTTCGGTATACCTGTCAAGAAACGATTTACATAAACGGTATGTCCTCGAAATATCTTCCGGTCGTATGCAGGAGTTTATAAAAAGAATGTTTTCCATAGTATTCCCTCTCTTTCTCGTATTATTATTTTACACGATTTTGGGATATTATACAATAGATTTAAGTTTTTTTAATTAACTCTTTACTTTTTTATTTTTATGTGATAAAATTTTAATACTATGTTTTAGTACGTTAATGCGTGCAAAGAGGTTTAAAAGGAGATTTTTTCAATGAACGCAAATTTAAATGAAGATAGCTTGGTTTATCTTTTTAAAGCTATAACCACACTTGAAACAGTTGAGGACTGCCGAAAGTTTTTTGAGGATCTATGTACTATTCCAGAGCTTAAAGCTATGTCACAGAGGTTAATGGTAGCTAAAATGCTCAGCGAGAAAACAGTTTACAGCAAGATCGTATCAGAAACAGGCGCTTCAACAGCAACTATCAGCCGCGTGAACCGCTCGCTCAACTACACAAGCTGCGACGGCTATGCGCTTGTATTTGAACGCCTTAAAGCGCTTGAAGAAAAGGACGGAGAATAATGTCCTACGGAGTATTCGCTCAGTTTTATGACAATCTGACGCAAAATGTTGACTACAAAACAAAAGCAGATTATCTGTGCAGTCTGTTTGAGCGTTTTAACCATGATCCCGGCTGTACGCTTGACCTTGCCTGCGGTACGGGTACGCTTACAATCGAACTAAAAAAACGAGGCATAGATATTTTCGGGGCGGATATGTCGAGCGAGATGCTCACAGAAGCTCAAATGAAAGCCTTTGACGAGGAGCTTGAAGTATTGTTTCTCAAACAGAAAATGCAGTCGCTCACTCTTTACGGCTCGATAGATACTTGTATATGTACGCTTGACAGTATTAGTCATCTCACGGGGAAAAAGCAGGTACAGCAAACCTTTGATCGAGTATCGTATTATATGGAACAAGGCGGATTGTTCGTGTTTGACGTTAATACAATATACAAGCACGAGCGTATTCTTGCCGACAACACCTTTGTGTATGACACAGACGACGTTTTCTGTGTATGGCAGAACACTTATAGTGATGACCTGCACAAAGTCCGGATAGAGCTTGATTTTTTTATTCCCGAGGAGGGGCATTATATCAGGGAAAGCGAGAGCTTTTCGGAATATGCGTATTCAAGGGCTGAAATAGAAGAAATGCTTATAAACAGTGGATTTGAGGTACTTGCGGTATATGAGGATATGACATTTGACGAACCTAAAGACGATACTCAAAGAATGACATTTACCGCAAGAAAGAAATGATAATGTATCGAAAGGAAATATTATAAATGGAAAACGAAAATATTCAGAACAACTCACAGGAGATATACGCAGAGGATAACTCTGTACAGCAGCAGGATAAGCTTATCCGCTGTATAACATCTGACGGCGCTGTAATGGCTATTGCGGCAGATACTACCAACATTGTACATATGGGTAAAAAGCTTCATCATACGTCAAGCGTTGCAACGGCTGCATTAGGCAGACTGCTCACAGCGTCATCTATAATGGGTGTAATGCTAAAACAGAAAAATGCTGCCATTACGCTCAGAGTAAACGGCGGCGGCCCTTTAGGTGCGATAGTTGCGGTATCTGACAGCAGAGGCAACTGCCGTGGTTACGTTGAACATCCTCAGACAGAAACAGAATATTATCCAAACGGAAAAATAAATGTTGCAAAAGCTGTCGGCAAGGACGGCGTTATAAATGTAATGCGTGATTACGGTACAGGCGAGCCTTATATCGGAGTATGTAATCTGATGTCGGGAGAGATTGCCGAAGATATTACAAACTACTACGCAACAAGCGAACAGATACCGACAGTATGCGCCTTGGGCGTACTTATCAACAAAGATGACGGAGAGGTACTGCTTGCAGGCGGTATGCTGATACAGCTTCTCCCCGGCGCAACAGAGGAAACTGTAACAAAGATAGAAACTAACATTGCACATCTTGAACCTGTTACAACTATGCTTGCAAAAGGAATGTCTATTCTTGATATGTGTAAAAAGGCTCTTGACGGATTTGAAGTTGAGGTACTCGACGAGCAGCCGATCGATTATTACTGCGGCTGCAGCAGAGAAAGAGTAGTTATGGCTATATCTAAGCTTTCCGATGACGAGATACGTTCTCTTGCAGACGAAAAGGGCTATGCGGTTGCAAATTGTCATTTCTGTAATAAAAACCACCGCTTTACAAAAGGACAGCTTGAGGAGATCATTAAGGCAAGGGCACTTAATGCAAAAAAGGACTAAGAACTAATCAATAAACAACAACAGCCGCCACGGTATCAAACTGTGACGGCTTTAATTTATTATTTATAAGACATTACTTAACGCTGTAAAGCATCTGTCCGTAAGAAGCGTACGGCCAAGCCTTTGCGTCCATAGACATTTCCATTTCATCAGCAACTTCTCTTGCCTCCTGCATAGCGGGGAATACCTCGTCTGCATAGTAGTTTGCAAGCTCCTGCTTACCTGTAACATCGCCTGCCTTAATGAGAAGTGCGTCAAGCTTATCTATTCTCTTAGAGAAACAAAGCTGAAGCTTTGAAAGCTTTGCAGCAAGCTCTACTTCAAGTTCTGCTGTGATCTCTGCGGAAAGTGCTTTCTTAGCGCTTGCTGTTTCCACAAGCTCTTTTACAAACTTAGATACAGCAGGGATAATATCCTTCTTTGCCATATCGATCATTGTAAGAGCCTCAATGTTGATGATCTTTGAGTAGTTTTCAAGCAAGATCTCATAACGTGCATGAAGTTCGGCTGTGCTGTAAATCTTGTGCTTCTTAAAGAGATCCTCGTTCTTCTGATCAATATAATGAGCAACTGCTGCAGGAGTTGTGCGAAGGTTCATAAGACCTCTTCTTTCTGCTTCATCAACCCACTCGGGAGCATAGTTGTTGCCGTTGAATACAATTCTCTTATGCTCTCTGTATGTTCTCTTGATAAGCTCTACAACTGCCTCGTCAAAGTTCTCTGCCTGTTCGAGTTCGTCTGCAAACTGTGTAAGCTCCTCTGCTACCATTGTATTGAGCATAATATTCGGGCAGGAAATATTGTCACTTGAACCCAACATTCTGAACTCAAACTTGTTGCCTGTAAACGCAAACGGAGATGTACGGTTACGGTCTGTTGTATCCTTGTTGAAATCTGCAAGAACCTCAACACCTGTCTTTACCTTTTCTGCCACATGAGCGTTGTAATCTCTGCCTGCAAGGTAAGCCTCGAGAATATCCTCAAGATCGGTACCGATAAACATAGAAACAATTGCAGGAGGCGCTTCGTTTGCGCCCAGTCTGTGATCGTTGCCGGCAGACGCTGCGGAAATTCTCAAAAGATCCTGATACTCGTCAACAGCCTTAATTACGGCTACAAGGAAAAGCAGGAACTGATGATCGTTATACGGATCCTTTCCGGGGTTTAACAGATTTCTTCCGTCGTTCGTACTGATAGACCAGTTATTATGCTTACCGCTGCCGTTTACTCCTGCAAAAGGCTTCTCATGAAGCAGGCATTCCATACCGTGACGGTTAGCGATACGCTTCATCATCTCCATAGTAAGCTGATTGTGGTCTGTTGCAAGGTTGGTTGTTGTGAAAATCGGCGCAAGCTCGTGCTGCGCAGGCGCAACCTCGTTATGCTTAGTCTTTGCATAAATACCAAGCTTCCAAAGCTCAGTGTCAAGATCTTTCATAAATGCGGATACCTTATCCTTGATCTTACCAAAATAATGATCCTCAAGCTCCTGACCCTTAGGCGCTCTTGCTCCGAAAAGCGTTCTGCCTGTATATGTAAGGTCTTTTCTCGAATCAAACATAGCCTTATCAATAAGGAAATACTCCTGCTCGGGACCTACTGTTGTAATAACTCTTGTTGTTTCCTTATCACCGAAAAGTCTTAGAACTCTTACAGCTGCATTGCTGATAGCCTCCATTGAACGGAGAAGCGGAGTTTTCTTATCGAGAACATCGCCTGTGTAAGAACAGAATGCAGTCGGGATACAAAGTGAACCGTCCTTAATAAATGCATATGAAGTAGGATCCCATGTTGTGTATCCTCTTGCCTCAAATGTTGCACGGATACCGCCCGAAGGGAAGCTTGACGCATCAGGCTCGCCCTTAATAAGTTCCTTACCGCTGAACTCCATGATAACTGTACCGTCATCGTTGGGGTTAATAAAGCTGTCGTGCTTCTCTGCGGTAACGCCTGTCATAGGCTGGAACCAGTGTGTATAATGAGTACAGCCGTTCTCAACAGCCCAATCCTTCATTGCATTTGCAACGATATTGGCTACGTTAATGTCGAGAGGCTTACCTTCTCTGATTGTCTTTTTAAGTGTTTTGTAGGTCTGCTTCGGAAGTCTTTCTTTCATGGTTCTCTCATCAAAAACCAGGCTGCCGAATAACTCGGGTACGTTTACCATAATATCTCCTCCGATTAATAATAATAAAAAATGGCACTGAGGGCGTTAATAAACGTCCGCAGCGCCTTTGCTGATTACACTGAAATTATATACCAAACTTTAAAATAAGTCAATATGTGATAATCAACAAACATCTTTCCACAAAACATTATGTTTATAGATGTTGTTTTATTACTGTTTATCTGATTTAACATCAGTCGAGAATTTAGGCAGATATTTTTTCAGCGCTTTGTTTAGCGGTACAAAAAGCAGCATAGCGCCAACTACCGCAACGACCTGATTAATACCCGAAGTGATCATTTTAGGTGAAACGGCTGTAAGAGCAGGAACAAATGCGCTTCCCTCGAGCATTAACTTTATTACGCTCTCCCCTATGTACAATAACCAGTATGTCAAAGCGCCTGTAAGCGTACCGATCAAATTTCTTTTAAAAGACGTACCCTTGCTGTCGCCCGAATTTGCGATAACTCCGCATACAAACGCCATAATGAAAAACCTTACAAACGTAAGCGGAGCGCTTGAAATATACACAGGGTCAAGCAGATCATACAGTCCGCTGCCTATTCCCGCAGCAATACCTCCGTAAACTCCGCCGAAAAGTATTCCTGCAAGAAGTATCAGAATGTTGCTGACTTTAAGCATTGTAGGACCTGCCGGAGTTGAAATAGGTATTTTCAAAAAATATGTAGCTACAAATATCATTGCTGCCATAACTGCTGTAAGTACATAGTTTAAGAGTTTTTTCTGTTTTAGGTTCATAAAAATGCCTCCTCGTTTTTTGTATGGTACGATTATAGCACCGTCTGAACACTTTGTAAAAGCCGATTTTTAAAAAATAGAGGTGTACAGTTATTCACCGTCAAGCCGTCTTGACAATGGCAGCAATAAATCGTCGATTGATTCATTGATAAGGCTTATAGCCTCCTGCCTTGTAATATAGTCGCTGTCGGCAAGTGAAGTAACTATCTCTGCGGTATATTCTCTTATAGTTTCCCCAAACGTGTTTGCAAGCTCGTAAATTTCGTTTACTTTGCTGTCAAGCTGCTGATACAGCGAGGGTGTGAAATTTGCGGTATCTCTGCTGTCAAGCGAGTCTTCAAATTCAACCGTTGCCTTTGGGCTGTGCCATACTTCTCCGCTGTCGTTTACCGATTTTATCTGAATATAAGCAATTCCCGGCATAAAGATATGCTCTGCAAGCACAGTCCATGTACATATTCCTTCGCCGTTGTCATCAAGCTCAATAGAATTTACTCTGCCGTCGGAAAACAGAATATAAAGAAAGTATCTGCAATTCGGTTCGATCTGTTCGGTGACTGTAAAACTGATCGTATCCTTACCGCTGTCACCATAAAAGCAAATCACACGCTCTTCAAACGGTATGGATATTTGTTTTCTGCTTACTGTTATCATAATTTTCCCCCTTTCACATCTCCTTACAAAACCATATAAAGTTGCATACGAATATGCAACCGCTTAAATTTTTTTCATACTTCCGCTGTTTTTCACATATAATAAAATCGGTAACACCCTATCGTTTAAAGGAGAGATCGTATGAATTACCCTATCAAGACTGATACAGCTTATGTCAGCAGAATAATCTTTGACGAAACAAGCGAACAGACCGTGGACGCTGATTTCGGACTGCCCGACTACTGCCCCGACATACAGAAGATCCTCAAATGCCGTATCGAACCGCATATTGACAGCAAGAACATAGTTGCAGACAGAATAGAAATAGAGGGTACTGCTGTTGTAAGAATTATATATGTTGACGCTATCAAAATGGCTGTAAGGTGTACCGAACAAAGCTTCCCTTACAGTATCAGCAGCAACCTGAAGACAACACCCGATAACGCTGTTATTCAAACAGATCTTAAAGTAAGCTATCTCAACTGCCGCGCGTTAAGTCCACGACGACTGAACATTCACGGAGCATTTAATGTGGGAATTAAAGTCATAGACCGCTCCACAGTCCGTGCTGTCAACCACATTAAGGGCAATGACGTACAGCAAAAGAAACAGACGCTCCCCTATTCTCAGCTTGACAGCGTTGCGCAGCAGCAGTTTTCTGTAACGGAAACCCTCGAAACAGGTCAGAACCGTCCGTCTGTTCAATCTGTAATCAGAAGCGACATTTCCACAGCAAAGGGCGAATGGACGCCTGTATCGGGAAAGCTGATGTACAAAGGAGAGCTGCTTGTAAAGCTTTTGTACCTCACCGACCTCGATAACGGAAAAACAGACTCAATGGAATACGGCATTCCTTTCAGTCAGGTAATAGATCTGAGCGGTATTTCAGACGAAAGTCAGCTTGCAGTACGCGCGGAGGTAATGTCCCACAGTATTACTCTGCGTTCCGAGATCGGCTTTGACGACCCGCTCCCCGTACTTAATGCGAAGATATGCGTTACGGCATTTGCCTTTACAAGCCGTGATATGGCTGTTATTACCGACTGCTACTCCACTCTTTATCACACAAACAGGGAAACAGGAGAAATATCTCTCCCCTCGCTTGTCGGTACGGTAAATGAAAGCATTGTTGAAAAAACAAACATAGACCTTACAGATAACACTGTTGCAAAAGTTATGGACGTATGGTGTGAAACGGGCGCCTGCGTGTTCTCATACAAAGACGGAAAACCCACCCTCTGCGGTAAGTATAATATTTGCGTTCTTGCGCAGGACGCCGAAAACAATGTTTTCTATACGGAGAGAAGTACGGAGTTTTCTCACGCTCTGAACATCTCACCCGAATGCAAAGATATTACGGCTTATCTTGACAGCAAATGTATTTCGGCAGGATTTAGGATATGCTCCGACAAGCGTATCGAGGTAAGGGCGGAGCTTTGTGTAACAGGCGAACTTTACGGGCACTGCACAAGCAAATGTATAACATCGCTCAACTCCAATGAAGACGCACCCAGACAGAACAACTCGGGAACAGTAGTTCTGTATTTTGCAGACAAAGACGAAAGTATATGGGATATTGCAAGGCAGTACTGCACCAGCACGGAAAAAATACTCTCCGAAAACGAGCTTGACGAGGATACCCTTTCATCTGCCCGTATGCTTATGATAACTCAGTAAAAATAAAAGTGTGGGAATAGGCTTTAAACCTGTTCTCACACTTTTTGTGTTTTATAATTCTGTGTAACAATTAATCTTCCGTAATGATATCCGAAATATCTATTACCTCTCCGTCTGCCCACATTTTGTCAAGGTCGTAATATTCTCTTGTTTCATCTGAGAAAATGTGTACTATTACATCAATATAGTCGAGCAATATCCATGTATTAGAACGATAACCCTCTATATGGCTTGCATTCTCCCCTGCTTCTTTTAGTCTGTATTCAACCTCGTCTGCAATAGCCTTAACCTGTGTGGAGCTTGTTCCTGTTGCAATTACAAAATAATCGGCAAGAACAGATACATCGTCTACCTTTATTACATTGATTTTTAAACCTTTTTTGCTGTCTATCGCTTTAACAGCTTCTTTTGCAATTTCAAGACTTGTCATAAAGTCAACACCTCTTTATTATTTTTTATTGCCGCCTTTTCCCAAAAGCAACACTACCTCATTATAACAGGCAAGCGAATTCGGGTCAATAGCAAGACGTCTTTTTGCAAGATCGGATATACTAAATGACAGCCCGAAAGCCATAGCCTCCTCCAGACTCTTATCGGCAAGCGTTCTCATTTCGTCTACTCCGTCATAATCTCTCTCCGCTCCCGTAAAATCAGCTATAAATACGCACTTCTCAAGCAAACTCATCTTCTCCCTGCCTGATGTATGGTAACGTATTGCATTAAATACGTCTTGATCGTCGATCCCCATTACATCACGCACAAACCCTGCTCCCGCTATTGCGTGCCACAATTTGGGCGAGGAGCTTTCTATAAAATTAAGCTCTATACCCGAATTATTTATGATAGCAAGCTGTTCATTTGAGAAAGTTTCCTTTGTAATATCGTGGAGAGTTCCCGCAAGCTTAGCTTTATCTGTATCCGCACCGTACTTCTTTGCAAGACGCTGCGCTTCAATCGCAACATTTACAGAGTGGATATATCTTTTCTCGCCCATTCTTGCCTTTAACACCTTATCAAATCTTGCGTAATTTATTGTACCCTTATTCATATAAAGATAGTTTGCGTAGATGTATTTCTCAACCTTGGGATCTACATACTTTGAAAAAATTTCGTCATTATATGCAAGCTTTCTGATCATTGTAGAAGAGATATCCATTTTCTTTAAATCAAGTATAAAAGTATTTGCTCCCTTTGCTGTATACTCCTTTCCTTTCTCACGCAAGATCTTCTCATCATCATCGTTTCTGGGAACTGTACATATTGACGCCATAGATATTATTTTGTCAGGCTCTCTCCAAGTGTCAAAGGTCATAAACATATCAGCGCCCATTAACAAAAACAGCTCGCTGTCGGGGTACATCTCTTTTATCTTTGAAAGAGTATCAACTGTATAGCTTGTTCCCTGTCTTGTTATTTCTATGTCGCAAACCTCTGCTTTTTTTACATCATCGCACGCAAGCCTGCACATATTTAACCTGTGCATAGGGTCAATCAGCGTGTCGGGGTCTTTATGCGGAGAATTTGCGGTAGGAATTACCAGAACCTTATCAAGCTTTAATTTCTTTGCAAACGCAGAGGCAAGGTTAATATGAGCGTTATGTATCGGGTTAAAACTGCCTCCGAATATTCCCACTCTTTTAGGTTGTTTCATACGATCTCACCTTTCTGTTTATGCTTTATTCGGGCAGAGCAATTATCTGTTTGTACAAAAGATAGAACCTGTCGCCGATCTTCAAATCACGATGATAGTGACCAAAAAACCATTTTTTAAATTCGCACTTCTGCCCCACCTCGCCCAAAAACTGCGTCAGGCGGTTTCTCTCGTTAATTTTAAACACACCCTCAACAATGAAATCAGGGGCACAGTGTGTTAAAATATAATCTACGCTCCAACCGCAGTCGTTTAGCGTTTTCTCTGCTTTTTTATACTCATCGTCACTCGGAAGCTCCTGCTCCCACCACGATATGCCCTTTACTCTGTAATATTTTCTGCCGTGGCGGTCAAGACGTGCTTTTTTTCGGTGGTAATCCTTTTTTCTCGGGTCAAGTATTCCGTCTTGTATATCGTGCGACGCCGCTCCTCCCATAACAAAAAAGCTTTTGCCATCTATATCGTAGAGATTGCCCCTCATAAGGCGTATTACGCTCGGACGTATAAACTGTACGTCGCCGCCGTGCCATTTCTCAACGGGAAAATTCTGTAACAAATCATAATTTTCGTGGTTTCCATCTACAAACAAAGTAGTAAAGGGGCGGTTCTCGAGAAAATCAAAATTATGCTTTTCCACCTTGCTGTTATCCCATATACCGAAATCGCCGCAAATTATAACATAATCGTCCTTTGTAAGCGTATCCTGCAAGGGAAACGCACTTTTTGTAAATCTCGAATAATCGCCGTGAGTATCTCCTGTAATATATATCATACCCCTGCCTCCTTGTATTATCCGCAAAGGCGCTGATATATACACATAATTTTGCCGCTGCCGATAAATCTACTTGAATCTATTATAAAATAATCATATAATATATTCAAGAGTTTTTTGCAATTTATTCCATTTTAGTAGAATAATTGCCCGTTTTATATAAGAGTAATAAAAAAATACGGAGTTTATTTTAAGCTTAACACAACTGTAAAAAGAATATTTTCGTATTGAATTGACGGCAGGACAACTATATGCTATACTTATGTTGTATTATTTTAAATGGTACAATTTTTGATATATGGTGACAATTAATGAGCAAAAAGAAAATCCCTTTGTCTATGATATTTAACATTATAGTTATAGGCGTATGTATAGGACTTGTTATATATTTTATTTTTTCTAAAGACGGACTAAAAGACCTTATGCAAGGCTCAGGCAGCTACGCATGGGGGTGGCTTGCGGCAGCGGTTGTCTGTCATTTCGGAAATGTGGTTATAGACTGTCTTATTACATGGCAGTGCATTAAAAAAAAGTACCCGAAATTCACATTTATGCAGGGTGTAAAAACAGCGGTAACAGGACATTTTTTCAGTGCGGTTACTCCGGGCAGCAGCGGAGGACAGCCTATGCAGATATACAGACTTAACCGTATGGGTGTTGACGCAGGGTTTGCATCCTCTGTTCTGCTGCAAAAATTTTTGATTTACCAAATAACGGCAACAGTATATGCAGCGGTACTTTTTATTGCAAATAATAAATATATTTTATCACAGATAAAAGACAGCTTTACAGTATGGTTTGTTGCAGTAGGATTTATTATGCAGCTTGCCATTATGGCAATTGTAATTCTCGCAGGTCTTAAACCCAAATGGCTCAAACACACTGTAAGACTGTTTATGCCGCTGATCACTAAGTTAAAGGGAGCAAAACACTCCCAAAAACTTATAAGAAACATCGACTCTAAAATAAACGTATTCCGCAAAAGCAACAAGGATTTTTTTAAAAAGCCGCTTCGCATAGCCTTATACACGACAGAGGTGGCAATCCAGATAACCCTTATATACTCTGTACCGTACTATGTTTACAAAAGTCTTGTGCCGAACGGCTCGGGTAAATGGTTTGAAATGGTGTGTGCGGTAGCTTTTGTTTCGATAGTGTCGTCTATGTTGCCCATACCTGGTGCGTCGGGAGTATCGGAGCTTGCGTTTTCTGTATTTTTCGGTTCATTCTTTACGGGTGCAACACTTAAATCCGCAACACTTATATGGAGAACGATAACATTCTACTTTACAATAATAGTTGAAGGTCCGATGTCTGTTACGGGCAAGGATAACAGCAGACTTTCGCCAAAGGAGGTTAGAGAGGTCATTTCCAAAAGCGAATGACCTAAAGCGTATATGGATCATGAAACAGAGATAAGCGTTATAGTGCCTATCTATAATGCCGAAAAATATTTAAATGCCTGCCTTTTGTCGATCCAAAATCAGACGTTTGAAAAATTTGAGGTGCTGCTTGTAGATGACGGCAGCAGTGACAACAGCGGTAAAATCGCTATGGAATTTTCAAAAAAAGACAAGCGTTTCAGATACCTGCATTTGGATCGAGGCGGAGTTGCAAATGCAAGAAATCACGGACTTGAAATGGCTAAAGGTAAATATATAGGTTTTGTCGACAGCGACGACACAGTAGAAAAGGATTACCTTTACGAACTCTATACCGCCGCCGAGAAAAACGGCTGTGAGGTTTCCTCCTGCAATTACAGCGTTGTCAAAACTTTCCCGGATAAACCCGACAAGTTCTCCCCTGTTAAAATACGAAAGCTCAAGGAAGGAGTTTATTCGGGCAGATACTACACCGACCATGTTATTAAGGATTGGTCTGTAAGGTCTTACCTGTGGAACAAGCTGTTTCGCAGAGAGCTTTTCTTTGACAATAATATTACATTTCCGTCAATCTATTTTGAGGATATAGCTACTGTTGCAAGACTTACTTTTCATGCGAATACTGTTGCAATTACGGATAAAACATTGTATAATTATTACATAAGAGAAAACAGCATTATGACCTCGCCTAAAGTTGAGAAAATCAACGATTACATTCTATCCTACGGTATATTAAAAAACTATATTGCACATAAAGGCGAGCTTCATAAGTACAAATCGGCATTTTTCCGCTTTGCTGTAATTATCTATTTTGCGAATTATTATAACGTCTTTGAACTGCATTTCAAGTCAAAGAACTTTCACGGCTGGATAAAAAATCAACATATCAGCAACAAGAACATTTTATACTTTGCTTCACGTAAATTTAAGCCTGATAAAGATATGCCTAAGCTTGTTCAGTATGCACTTAATCCGTGGGACATTCGCTGAACGCTAAAAGCGGGTAAAATAAAATATTTTTTAGAAAGAGGGATAATATGCTCGGGGGATTTTTAGACAATATCAAAGGCAGGCTTATTATTACACTGATTACAGTATGGTTCGGAGGAGCAATTTTGCTTATAGCACTGAACGCAGGTGTATTTATTACAACCGTTTCGGGCGGTACAAAAAGCTATAACTACATTGAAGCAATTGAAATGCGACGTGATCTTCCTATCAACGGCAATCTTTATGGAGTATATGGTGTTGTAGCAACTTCATATACCGAAAACACCAACAATTACGGTAAAAAAAGTATTTCAAACAAACAGGTTTACTACGCAGTTCCGTTTGACGACGATTCCGTTATCCTGCTTATCACGAAAGAGGATTCGGCATTTGATAAACAAATAGACGAGCTGTACGAGGCAAGCTACGGTGACGGTACAGACGCTATTCTCGAGCGTGGAGTTCCTTTGAGCGGAGTACTTCGCTCTGCGGAGAGCGAGGCAATTAATTATACAAAAGAGGCTTTCCGTGAGATCGACATAACAGATGTTGAAGTACAGCCTTATGCTATCGACTGTACAAAATCTATAAGAGTATATATCATTGAATTTTGGTTGGGAGTTATACTTTTAATAGGATTTATCGGCACTGCAATTTTTATTTTAAAGAAAACAACTTCTGTCAGACGTGCGGACAGGCGTGCAGCAGTTTCCGCTATGCCCTCGTCTTCAACAAGCGGATATAACCCGAACCGTACTTATTCTCAGGAAAGCGGTTACGGAAGTACGGGCAGATATGATCCCGATGTACCTTTCACATCAGCAACAAGAACACAGCAGGATACGTACTCTTCATCTGCACAGACATATCAGCCAAGCAGTTCTTACGGCACTTCATATCAGTCACAGCAGAGAACTCAATCAAGCGATACTTACAGTACTTCATTCCAGCCACAACAGAGAACTCAACCAAGCGGTACTTACGGTACTTCATACCAGTCACAGCAGAGAACTCAACCAAGCGTTACTTATGGCACTTCATATCAATCACAGCAGAGAACTCAATCAAGCGATACTTACAGTACCTCATTCCAGTCACAGCAGAGAACTCAGCCAAGCAGTTCTTATGGTACTTCATTCCAGTCACAGCAGAGAACTCAGCCAAGCGGTACTTACGGCACTTCATACCAGTCACAACAGAGAACTCAACCAAGCGGTACTTACGGTACTTCTTACCAATCTCAGCCGACTGTTTCTCATAACGACCCCTTTGACAGCGGATTTAGCGACGATATGTTTCCCGACTATATGAGCGATGAATAACATTATACCTATATGCACGGACTTTTAAGAAAGAGGTTTTACTATGATAAAAGGACTTTTCGGCAGTACTAAAGGCAAAATCGCTTTGGTAATTGCAGTATTTTGGCTTGCATTTTCTATTTCACTTGCAGCGGTAAACTTTCCTGTGTTTTATTATGGAATGACACACGGCACACTCAATTTTAAGGACTTCAGCACCGAAAAAGCAATCACAAATCAGCCTATCAACGGCAATGTGCATTATGTATATGCAGATGTAACCAACTACTATACCGAATATATCTCTTCGCTGGACAGCATTTCTTTTACAGATAACAATAATGTTTATCTTATCCCCTTTGAGGAAAACAGTACAGTTATGCTTACAGTAAGAAAAAATTCAAAAACAGATACAGAACTCCGCGCCCTGCTCAAAGCAGTGGAAGACGGCAACAAAGACAGTACAATTATTAAAAACGGAGTATGGATAGACGCAGTAGGCTTTACAACAAAATCTCACGAGCATTCTCTTGCACAAGACCCTATCAACGATATTAATAAAAAAGATCACAAAAAAAGTATAACCGTATGCCGATACGTTATAGATTGTTCTCACCCTTATTCAGGCTATACATTCAGGTTTTCATTTGCGGTATTTCTATTCATTGCGTTTTTTGTAACTGTGATCCTTGTTATAAGACGAATAAAAGCAGTTATCCTCGCCGATGAAAGAACCGTAAGGGAAAGCTACATTGCCGCAAACCGCACCCCTCCGACAGGAAATGCTCCTGCAAAAGCATCACACAACCCGAATGCCGTAATGCGTTCTAATAACGAAGAAATTAAAACTTTCGATTCAAGTACAAGAAATGTTGATTATTATAATCAGGGAGAGATCTCTTACGGTAAGTTCCAGACACAGGGCGGAAGTCAATCGGACGACGATGCAGGATTTTTCGGAGAATAATTTCGAGGAGGTATTTGAATGAAAAGAGGAAACGCAGGTGGATGTATAGGTATCTTTTTATCGTGTGTATTATTATTTATAGGCATAATATTTTTTGCTGTTACAGCAGGTCCTGTTTTCGGCAGATTACAGTACGGAGTAAGCGACATCTACTCTCTTTCTCCAAACGAGATAAAGGAAAACCGTTATGTAACCATTGAGATTTCCGATGTTTACGGCCGTTTCTTTACAACGTATTCCACCGACTCCGAAACAGGCAAAAAGGAAGTTGATAACTATTACTATGCTACTCCGTACACAGACGATAATGTATTGGTTATCAAGACAAGACCCTACACACAAGACGAAGGTATAATAAATGGTATTTGTTCAGGACACTATGACCCAAACAGCATAACCATAAAATTAGAAGGTGTGCTTGAAAAAAGAAGCGTCAATATCGAAAATCAATATGCAATGTGGGCAGAGAGCCAAAAAAACACATTGATAAACAAGTACGGCGATGATTTTAATGAGCTTCAAACATTTGAATATGTTCTTGACTGTTCAAACACATTTGCAGGAACACTTGTAATGTTTATTATATCTGCCGTATTGATTATCGGTGTGATAGTATTCTGGATCATATTCTTTGCCATAGCGTCAAAGGGAAAGAAAAGACCTATGTATGCATATCCGCAGGGCAGTTATATTCCACAGCAGACTAACACAACTCCTGTAAACGGAATGACGATGCCCCAACAGATGAATACTTTTTATCCACAATCCGCACAACCTCAAGCACCGAATATGTATCCACCCTCAAATCAGCCAAACGGCAGCCACTTCAACCCATACGATCAGCAATCCGGTTTTAACCCATATTCTCAAATGCAGCCAAACGATCCCTATCTGCCGCCTTTCAACAGTATAGACAGGACGAATACAGACTTCACTCAGCAGGGTGTATTACATCAGCCCAATAATACAGACAACGGCAATTCAAAGGTATCATTAAACAAATAAATATTTACAAACATTGTCACATTTCAGAAAGAGAGGTTTTATTATGAAATCAAGAGGAAAATCATTAGGCTTACGATTAATTATCACCATTATTACGGCTTTGCTTTTAGGAGGAATATTCCTTATGATAGCAGGCTCGGGCGGTTTCTTCGGAAAGATACAATACGGTATCGCAGATTACAACAGCGTTTCGGAAGCCGACTTAAAGAAAAATCTCCCCATACAAGGTACAGTTTACTATATCTATGACTGCATTGCTACGGAATACTCCACCGATGATGACGGAAACGAGAAAGTTGACTCTTTCTATTATGCAGTTCCGTTTGACGACAACACAGTGCTCCTTGTAAAGGTAAAAGCTACCTCAGCCCTTGAAACAGAAATGGATAAACTTTACCAAGCAACCGATGACTCAACTTATAACTATATGTTCACATCAGGCGTTGCTGTTGACGGAATACTTAAATATAATGATGGAGATATTATAGATTTATTCGATGAATGGAAAGCAACATATACAGACAACTTTAAAAGAGCATACGATATAGATATTTCGGGCTTCACCTGCGTTGGTTATACTCTTGACTGCACATCGTCTGTATCCACACTTTCAAATATGTTCATTGCAGGTCTTGTAATGGTTATTATTGTAGTAGTTCTTCTTGTTATCTTCATTATTAAGTTTTTCAACATCGGTAAAAAGGGCTATACTCCCGCACCTCAGTATAACGGCGGTTACGGTATTCCGAACAGCACAGGTACAAACGGTTATAACCCGACTGATACATATTCATCACAGCAGAATAACAACACGGGTAATTACGGATTTATTCCTCAGTCCGATACAGTCGGCAAAACTCAGCTAAACACAGGCGTAAGTTTTGGCAATACTCAGCAAAATCAAAACTTTGGCACACCAAATCAGCAGAACAACAGTTTCGGGTTTGGTAATACTCAGCAAAATCAAAACTTCGGTACAACAAATCAGCAGAGCGGTAACTTCGGGTTTGGCAGTACTCAGCAAAATCAAAACTTCGGCACAACAAATCAGCAGAGCAGTAACTTTGGGTTTGGCAGTACTCAGCAAAATCAAAACTTTGGTACAACAAATCAGCAGAGCAGTAACTTTGGGTTTGGCAGCGCTCAGCAGAACAGCGGTTTTGGTTTTGGCGGTACTCAGCAGGATACAGGCAGTCAGTCCGATGACAACGGTTTTGGCAGAACTGTAATGCCTAATGATTTAAACAATAACAAGTAATACATAAGGAGAAATAACCATGCAGAAATCAGCCGTAATACCAAAATTTGCAATCAGTGCAGTGCTGCTTATAGTCACACTGATAATAATGATACCCACTCTTCCCGTAATGCTCAACAAGGTTAGCGGTACGCTCGACTTCTCGGACGTTAAAGAAACTCAGCTTGGAAACAACCGCTGTATTGAGGGTACCTTGCAAAAACTCTACGGAAGTTCCGAAACAGACGCCGGAGAGGGTACGTTCTCCAGAACCGAATACTATTATCTTGCCGCACTCGGCGGAGGCAGCTTTAACAAAGAAGGCGAAACTGTTGTAATATTCTTCAAATCAAACTCAGCTTCCGATACTAACGATATGCTGAAAAGTATCTCGGGCGAGCCTCAGGAGTTCTCGGGTGTACTTATAAAAGCGCCTGCAAATGCTGAGGAGATGTACAAGGAAATATGTAAAAAGAAAGACCTTAACACTTCTAACCTTAAACTTTCGGAGTATGTGATCGACCTCACAGTATCGCCAAAAGCAATTACAATAAGATTTCTTATCTCGACAGTGTTTGCCGTTGCCTTTGGTATCGCTTTGAGTATAGCTATCTCGGCAGTCAAGAGAAACAGCGAAGTCGATTATATACAGCACGAGCGTGATATGCTCAGAGCAAAACAGCACGTCCGTGAAGCAGAGCAGCCCGACAGCGACGACGGAATTTTTACATCGGACGCAAGAGATTTTGCGAATAATTCGCAGGCTAATCCAAACAATAGCTTTGATACAACCGGGTATACAGGAGTTACTCACGAAAACGACAATGATTTTGATGACGGCGGTTTCTTCGGTGGCTAATATACAGAGTTGTAAATATTCTTTAAATATTTTTTAACCTTTTGCAATAACTGTTGACAAACAGGTTAAAATTAGATATTATTATATAAAGGTTATTCCCTTGATTTTTCGGAGGTGTTATTATGAGTAAAAAAGCATTGGGAATTTTAATTGCAATCATAACATTTGCAGTAGCAGTTTCGGCATCATTAACAACATTCTTCATCGTAAATGAGAAGAAAAAGAGAGATGAAGAGGAACTCGAACGTTATCTTGATTGTTCAATTCAGTAAACGACACGACAGCTTATTGTTCTCAATAAGCTGTTTGTTATTTCAGGGAGAAATTTTATATGGATAGTATTATTGATAAAATATATGAATTTGACCACAGTATTCTGCTGTTTATACAGGAGAATATGAGAAACTCCGCACTCACACCTGTTATGGATATTTCGTCAAAGCTTGTAAACATCGGTATATTATGGGTGGCAATAAGTCTTATTATGCTGTGTTTCAAGAAAACAAGATTGTTAGGAACTATGACGCTCTCATCTTTGCTGCTTTGTCTTATTATTAACAATGTGATTATAAAACACGCAGTTGCACGAGCAAGACCTTTTGACACATACAGCGATTTATATCCGCTGATCAAGAAACCCACAGATTACTCTTTTGCCTCGGGACATACAACAGCGTCGTTTGCGGCGGCAGGAGTGTTTGTGAGATTTTTTCCAAAACCTATCGCCGTACTAACGGTAGTTTACGCTTTTATGGTTGCCTTTTCAAGACTGTATCTCGGAGTTCATTACCCGACAGACGTACTGTGCGGTATAGCAATAGGAATTATAGGCAGCACTATAATATACTACATATACTCGAAAAAATTTGACCTTGAGGATTATAAAACAAATACGCTCAGGTTTGCAAAAAAGGGTGAATAATAGTTTACCGGTTGACAATCTTCACATAAATTAGGTATAATTTATATAGTCGATTATTTATAAAGAGGTGACGGCAAATATGCTGTTTGTTATTGAAGAAACTCTCCGCCCAACTGATGAGAATATCTTATCCAAAAATAAATCGCCTTATGTATCTATTATTTCAAGAGATGAGTGGAAAAATCGGCGTGACCAGTTCGATATGGGTATTGAAATTGACCCCGGCGAATTATCTGATATTGTGCTTACAAAAGCCGAAGTCAACTACGACTCAATAACCGGAACGTTCTCTATTCCCAACAGGCAGGACTTCACACAAAAGGACACAACATTTGCCTTTGCACTTGACGAAAAGGGTATAGTATTTATTGACGACAGCGGTACGGCTCTTAGAATTGCAACTCAGATACAAAACACAAAAAAGTGGCGTGTACCGAGCTTGGAGCGGTTTATTTATGATTTTATGGATCAGCTCATAAGCGGTGACCAACAGCTCATTTCTCGCTATGAGTGGGAACTCTACGCTGTGGAAAACTCTATTATCCGTGAGGTTGACAGCGTATCTATTGACAGAGTAAATGATATACGAGGTGATGTCAGAGATCTTCACAACCACTATGAACAACTCCTTGATGTGGCAGAAGTGTTTGCTGAAAACGAAAACAACTTCTTTTCAAAAGAAAATCTCAGATACTTCCGTCTGATGTCAGACCGAATAGAACGTCTGCTTGATACCTCATCGGCTATCAGCGAATATACAATGCAGATACGAGATCTTTACAAAATGCACCTCGACATAAAACAAAACAACATTATGACCATACTCACAGCAGTTACAACTATTTTTATGCCTTTGACGTTGATAGTGGGCTGGTACGGAATGAATTTCCATTATATGCCCGAGCTTAATTACAAGTGGAGCTACCCTATACTTGCAATAGTAAGTGTACTTATAGTAGTTGTAAATGTAATTGTATTCAAGAAAAAGAAATGGATGTAGAAAGGATATTGTATGAAAATCAGCAAAAATAATTCAATAGCATTTATTGTTTCGGGAGTAATTCTCACGATAATATTTTTCTTTATTTTAATTTATAACGCAGGAAATTTTCTCGAACAAAAAAGCTTTTCCGAAAATGCAGAAGAGATCACCGCAGTATGCACAGAGTGTTTTGTACATTCGGATAACACAACCGAGGAATATTTTATTTCAGTCGAGTACAATTATAATTCTCAGACGCTTACAGCGGAAGATCTTGTTGCCGACAAAAAGTATAAAGCAGGCGAAACCGTTACACTCTACATCTCCCCTGCAAACCCTACCGATATAAAATTGTCAATGCCCCAAAACAGCTTTAACATTGTGCCAATTGCAATTATGGTACCGTTTACCGTACTTGGTATACTGCTGATTATAGTCGGAATTAAGACATTAAATCCAAACAAAAAGGAAAAACAGTAAAAACAAACGCACACAGCAAATACGATTATTCGTACAGCTATGTGCGTATTTTTATCCCATAAGCATATTAATGAGCATATTTACAACACCGAGCAAAAATCCAATTACTGCTCCCAAATTCACTATGGTATCAAGCTCCTTTTTCATAACTTTCATAACAAGCTGTTCAAGCTGATCCATATCCATAGCGTTGATTTTATCCTCGATCATCTTTGCGATATCAAGCTTTTCAAAAAGCTTATCGAGCGTCTTGTCTATTGCCTGTTCGTATGATGAGGATATAGCGTTATTGATTTTCTCCTTATCTATACCTACCCCGTTAAGCAGTTCGTAGAGAGTTTTCTCCTCGCTCTCGTCAAGCTTTTTATCCACCTGCTCCCTAACAAACTTTGCTCCGTTCTCGTCAATGTACTTCTGCACTTCGTCGCCAACCATCTTTGTAGCAGTTTTTATCAGATCATCGGTTACGAACATTTTGAACATTGTTCCGCTGATTTTCTCCTTGATTACCTTGCCGGACTCCTCGCTTATCAGTTCGCTTACACCAAACTCCCCTACCGCAGTCATTATCTTCGCTGTAATTGTGGCAGAGGTTTTTTCTTTGACAGAC
Source organism: uncultured Ruminococcus sp. (assembly GCA_902761345.1). Lineage (GTDB taxonomy): Bacteria > Bacillota > Clostridia > Oscillospirales > Acutalibacteraceae > RUG592. The sequence goes on from CACWKD010000021.1 coordinate 27,767, forward strand.
AAATACTTTTCTTCATCTGCTTTTGATAAAGCTATTATTTCATCTTTTATACGTGCTGTAAGTATCTCCTCGCTTTTCTCGGTAACACGGTTTTTCAAAGTATCGCTGAGCAGTTTCTCCTTGATGTCCTCCTTTGTAATAAGCGTATTTCCGACAACATTACCTATTGCTCTCGCAAGCCTCGGTTTACCTTTGGGTATTGCACCGGGAGTAAACGGCAGAGTATGTCCCCACAGTTTGACTTCATTTCTCGGACGAAACAACATTTTTACGGCTATATAATTTGTACCGTATCCGATTACAGTTGCAATAATCGGAGTAATAATATACTTCAAAATCATTTTTCACCATTCCAAACCTTATAACACATCTATATATCTGCTGTCAGAGTATCCGTACATACCCAAAGAAGGTGCATATACATACCAATAAACATCAGACGTATCAATTACATAAATCTCATCACCGTAATAAAGCTCACCGATAATGTTTGAAGCATCTGAGCTTTTTTCACTTCTCAAAGCAAGATAGCCTGTTTCTGCCGCAGCGTTATAGACGCTGTACTCAGTTTCCGGGAAATCTCCGAACCCTATTATTCTGTCATCAGACGGTGCTGTGTCCTCGGGTTTACTCTCTGCCTTGCTCTCATGCTTACTCTCGGTCTTTTTCTTTACTTTCTCCTCAGATAAAGAATACATACTCACATATCCGTAAGTACCGTTTTTATCACATATCAGCCAAAAACCGTTTGAAACCTTAGCCATAACGGATACGGCGTCGTTTCTGTTAAGCTCAAACAGCTCAGATGAACAATACTTATCAGAATAAGCAGGGGTATTGTCATCAGTAACATAGTAAGTTTCGCCTTTAGTAACCTCAGAATAATCAGGCGTCAAAAAATAGCTGTCAACATATCCGAAACCGTCCAACGCCTCGCTGTAAACAAACGTATAGCCTGTAACGCTGCTGCTGATAAGGTACGTCCTGTCACCGCTTTTAAGAATAGCAGATTGTTTTGTACCGTTTTCGTTTTCATATATAGGTACGCTTGCAGCGCCCGAAACATAAAACACAGCATAAGCAGACGTATCAAAGGACGCATCTGTCTGAGAACTATCCGTATCGTAATACGTTTCGGAAGCTGTATACTCTTCTGTACTCTCTGTATCGTCATTGTCAGAGATAATGCTTGATACATCACTATTTGTATCCGACACATTATTTACTCCATGCTGTGAAGCCAGCTTATTTACATCTATCTTGCACCCCACGGTACACGCACAAATCATACTAACAAGCAGTGAAAGAACAATATATTTCTTCAAAGCCTGCACCTCCCACATTTTATTACAGTAGAATAATACACCGTAAGACGAAAATTGTCAATTAACATACTGTTAAATTTTAAATCACTGTCCACAACTTAAGAATAGAGTAAATGTATGCAGGGTATGGGGCGGCAGCCCCAAAGGGCAGCGGGCGAAGCCCGCTAACCCTTAGCCCCC
>CACWKD010000021.1:29277-30648 GCA_902761345.1 uncultured Ruminococcus sp.
TTGCCCTCAAGGGAAAGGGGGTTGGGGGATAGGGGGATTACATGATTTTGCCGAAAACCAATCAACCGAAACTGATTGCTTAAGTTGTGGATAGTGAATTTTAAATAACAAAAAGTCCTACTATCATTGATCTTCATTATATATACAACATACGGTCTAACTGATCTCCGACAAAGAATGATTTGTGACATACTTAATAGTTGCCTTGACAATAATTTGATCCTGTCAACAGTTTCTCGTACTATTTTACCTAACCTTATTGCATTTGATTAAGAATTATAGTAAAATTACTACAATACAACCTACTGATCTTACAACTATACAGTCGAGGTGACGATTATGAACAATGTGAAAAAATTTTGCCTTCCGAACAAACTACTCACTATCATCATTATGTTAATAGTATTTATTATCTTGTACGCAACTATACTCATATCTCTTTTGGCAGAAAGCGACATTGATGAAATTTCAAAAGACCTTCCGATGTATGCGATAATTACTTTCGTGATAATGCTGATATTATTCGGTGCTTTTTATTACGAGGTTATTGTCAAACCAAACAAAAGATTTAAAAAGCGACTTAAATACTTCAAAGCTAACAATATGGAAAATTACATAATCAGCGACTTTAACAGGGGCGTTAAAATGTTCAACAACAATGTAATAGTCGGAGAATATTGTCTTATCGGTAAGGGAGAGGGACTTATTGTATTTTACAACGAAATAGAAAAATTCTCCTGCTTTTTCAAAACATCGGCAGACGAGGACGGAAATACAAGAGTAAGCAAGGAGTTGAGAATTGTCGGCGGTGGTATAAAGTATCGTCTTTGCAGTGTTGATGACTGGAGTGTTTACGAACCAGATTATATTCAGTTATGTACATTTCTGAAACTGAAAAATCCCAACATAATTATAGAATAAAAAAAACGGTACAAAAGTGTAATTACTCTTGTACCGTTTTGTTATGCTGCTTTTTATTAAAGAAGATGTGAAATGATCTCCTCGTGACTTAAACTTGAAAGATATGCAGGAGGAATATCAAATACAGACTTACAGCCGCTCACACCCTCGTTTGCAAGTCTGTATGCCGCACGAGCGTATGCGACAAGTACGCATGCTGTAAACTCAGGATTTGAATCAAGCTTCAAGCTGTACTCTATAATCTGCTTATGCTCACCGTTAAGGCCTGTTTTACCGCTTCTGATAACAAGACCTCCATGCGGTAATCCGCTGTGATCTCTCTTCATTTCCTCAGCTGTAATGAAGTTTACCGTAGTATCGTAATCTGAGAAATAGTTTGGCATAGTCTTGATCTCTTCCTCAATTCTTGCCTTGTCTGCACCCTCTTCTGCCACTACATAGCATACTCTT
>CACWKD010000022.1 GCA_902761345.1 uncultured Ruminococcus sp.
ATAAACGCCGCTGTAAACATACGGAACGAAGGTATGCGAATAGCGTTAGCATAAAATCAAAACAAAAACAAGAACCGTGGGACACACGGGGATAGCTCGTTGATACTGTATGGGTTACCATACTTGAGCGAGAAGCCCCCGCCTCTAAGCTTTAGCGTAGGCGGCGGGAGTATGTCACTTAAGCTACAAGCTCAAAGTCCTAAGCTGTAAGTTGTAAAAGTCACATTTTGTTATATACACAAACCCTGAGCTTTATACGAATACTTATAACTTTGAACTAAAAACTAACATTCGTTAGCTCATAAGGCTGCATACAAGGTCTGCATACTCGGAAGGATCCTCTACCTGAAGTCCTGCAATAATAACTGCCTGTGTATAAAGGAGCTTTGCATACTTTTCAGCCTTTTCCTTGTCTGCCGTAATATTTGCGATAAGAGCATTTACAGCAGGGTGAGCGGCATTGATTTCAAGAACTCGCTGAGCCTTCACCATAGCTTCGGGCTGTGCCATAGACATATATTTCTCCATTTCAAACGATACGCCGCCCTTTGCAGTAAGGCAAACAGGGTGACTCTTGAGCTTTTTGGAGAATACAACCTCCTGTACCTTGTCGCCGAGGACGTCCTTGATAAACTTGAGTGTGTCCTCGTTGCTGCTGTCATCTTTCTTTTCGTTCTCGTCCTTTTCCTCTTCTTCAACGTCCTCGTTAACAATGTTCTTGAACTGCTTGTCGTTGTAGCTTGCCATGCTCTGGAACGCAAACTCGTCTATCTCTTCTGCACAGTAGAGAATTTCTCTGCCTTTGTCACGGAAATACTCTGTCTGAGGGAGCTTGTCGATAGCGTCAATACTTTCACCTGTTGCGAAGTAGATCTCTTTCTGATCCTCGGGCATACGATCAACGTACTCTTTGAGTGTAACAAGTTTCTTCTCTGTTGATGAGTAGAAAAGAACTATATCCTTTACAACGTCCTGATGTGCTCCGTAATCGCCTACAAGGCCGAATTTCAGTTGTCTGCCAAAGTTAGCATAGAATTTTTCGTAGCCTTCACGGTCATTTTTAAGCCAGGCAGAAAGCTCGTTCTTGATCTTCTTTTCAAGAGTAGAGGCGATGTTTTTAAGCTGTCTGTCGTGCTGGAGCATTTCTCTTGAAATGTTCAGAGAGAGATCCTGCGAATCAACTACACCCTTTACAAAAGCAAAATGCTCGGGTACGAGGTCGGAGCAGTTATCCATAATAAGTACACCGCTGCTGTAAAGCTGTAAGCCTTTCTTGTACTCTTTTGTGTAGTAGTTGAAAGGTACCTTTGACGGGATAAAGAGCAGTGACTTAAACGACGCTACAAGACCCTCAACAGAGTTTGCGAATACTCTTGCAGGCGGTTCAAAGTCAAAGAACTTCTGCTTATAGAACTCGTTGTACTCCTCGTCTGTAACTTCCTTTTTGTTTCTCTGCCAGATCGGTACCATTGAGTTGAGAACCTCGTCCTCTTTTACCTCGTCATATTCGGGGTTTTCAAGGTCGCAGTCCTCACGGAGCTTTCTGTGTTCCATTTCCATAATGATAGGATAACGGATATAATCCGAATATTTTGATACAAGAGCGGAGATTTTGTACTTCTCCAAAAACTCCGAATACTTCTCATTTTCGTTGTCCTCTTTGATTTTGAGAATTATCTGTGTGCCGACATCTTCTTTGTCTGTTTCTGTAATTTCGTAGCCGTCTGCACCCGAACTTACCCACTGATAAGCCTTGTCACAGCCGAACTTCTTGGAGCGTACAGTTATTTCGTCCGCAACCATAAATGCAGAATAGAAACCTACGCCGAACTGTCCGATAATATCTACATCGTCTGCTTTGTCGTTTTCTTGCTTGAATTTTAGAGAACCGCTGTTTGCGATAGTACCGAGGTTATTGTCAAGATCGTCTGCGTCCATACCGATACCGTTGTCTGTGATAGTGATGGTACGGTTTTCCTTGTCAAGGTCAATGCGTATCTTGAAATCATTCTTGTTAAGTCCTACGCTGCTGTCTGTAAGAGAAATGTAATAAAGCTTGTCGATAGCGTCGCTTGCGTTGGAGATTATTTCTCTTAAAAAGATCTCCTTATGTGTGTAAATTGAGTTGATCATCAGGTCAAGAAGTCTTTTTGACTCTGATTTAAATTCGGTTTTAGCCATATATATTACCTCGTTATTGTTGAATTTAGCACTCGTATTCTTTGAGTGCTAAAATAGTTATATAACAATTTTTTGGTTTTGTCAATAGAATAATTGTGAACATTATATTAACTCGATCGATTGAAGTACCGAAAAAAAGTCGGTTAGTCCTATTATACAGATATAATAATACAAGTTGACATTTATTGTAAATAACTACAAGTGTCAATTTTGACGTTATTTTAAGGTAATTTTTAAGTTAAAAGTGCAGAAAAAGCCCGAAAAACGATGTAAAAGTGTTGATTGTGTGAAAAAAGGCGGTTTAAGTACCAAATAGACATCGTTTGGAACAGAATAGACAAAACTACTTGAAAAAAATTCAAGGATAGTGTATTCTATAATCACAGTGAATGATTGCTAACACTGAATGACAAAATTGCTTCGGTAATGATTGCTAAATCCGAACAATACGCACTTACGATGGATGATTGCTAACATCGTAAAAGGTAAATTGATTATTTGACCTCTTTCTAAATACGATTCCCCTAAAAAATAAGAGCGGCGAGCAGGCCGCTTTTATTTTTTTGCCAAAAATTATTTCAGTATCATATTATGTTTGATTTAGCAGTTCTAAAATGCTATAATAAAATGGAGAGGAGAGAATGTTAGTGAATAGAGGGATATCCGATAAAAAAGAAAGCAAAGCATTAAAGATCATAAAATTTGCCGTTATAGCATTTGCGTTGGTATTTGGGGGCGCTTTACTGCTTGTTTTGTTTCCTCCGACGGTTTTCATACTTTTGGAGGGAATATGCGTATATGTGATGATAAGCGACGGCAGGAAGTCGGAGCAATTAAGAAAAAGGTGTACATATTGCTGTTAATGCACAAATAACGGGATTTGAAAAAAGAGAGGGAATGGATCCCAACAATAATTACAACAGTACTTCAAGAACTTTGGCCGTATATGATTTTGTGTTTAACAATCAATATTTCAGAGTAAAATCGCCCGACCATTTTTAATACATTGATCGGCGCTTTTCAAACATTATATATTGACCCGAATGATCCGAATGTTGTTTACGAGCCGGAGCAGGATAAAATGCGTCTGAAAAGTAAAAAGCAAATATTTGTATTTATTATGATGTTGAGTTTGATTTTTGCAGCGGTTATTCTTATTCAGATGCAAAAATGATAATTTGATTATAAAAGGAATGAATTAAATGGAAATTACCGTAACTGCGATGACGGTAGGGGTTATGCTTTTGTATGCTTTGCCGGGTTACGCACTTGTTAAGGCTAAGAAAATTTCTCCGACAAGTATATCTGCATTTGCCACAATTTTGATGTATGTTTGCCAGTCGTGTCTTGTTGTGTATTCCTTCCAAAAGGTAAATTTTACAAAAGAGCTTTTCAGAGAAATGCTGCTGTTTTTCGCACTGGGAATACTTATACAGTCTGTTCTGATAGGAACTTACTATTTGATATTTCGCAAAAAATACGATGATGTAAAGTACCGTATAGTTACTATTGCAGGAGCGTTTGGAAACTGTGCTTTTATGGGAGTACCGTTGTTGGAAACACTTTTACCAGACTATCCGCAGGCGGTAGTGTTTTCGGCGGTGTACAGCATTACAATGAACCTTATCGGCTGGACGGTAGCGTCTGCGATAATTGCAAACGACAAAAAGTATATTAAGCTCAAAAACTTTGTGCTAAACCCTGCTGTGATTGCACTGTGCGTGGCTTTGCCGCTGTTTTTTAAGGGAATTTATATCGGTGATACACAGTTTGGAACGGCTGTGTTTTTGCTTGGAAAAATGACTACTCCGCTTTGTATGCTTATAATGGGAATGCGTCTTGCGTCAGTATCGTTAAAGCCTGTTGTTACAAGGAAACTCAATTATCTTGTGCTTTTCTTAAAGCAATTCGCAATGCCGACAGCGGGGTTAATGCTTGTTTTGTTTTTGCCGATTGACCCTAATATGAAGCTTACTTTCTATATTATATGCTGCTGTCCCGTTGCAAGCGTTGTGCTGAATTTTGCGGAAATGCTCGGACAGGGGCAGGAAATGGCTGCAAACCTTGTTTTGCTCGGAACATTTTCTTCAATAATAACAATTCCTGTAATGATGTTGATGTCGGGAATTTTGGTATAATCAAAATTACGGTCTGAGAATTAAACCTCAGACCGTTTGTTTACCCAATTAGATCGTGTTCCGCTTTTATTTCTTTATATAGCTTTACGCTGCTCCAGTTTATGTTGTGTTCGGTGACTATTGCTTTAAGCTCGATTTTACCGACGCCGCCCACTCTCAGTGCCGCAATCAGTATATCTATCATGTCTCCCTGAAAACCGTACATTACAAGCATTTCATCTGTAAAACTATCGGAGGGAGTTTGTTTCTCAAAATTAACATTATTACCTGATCCCAATAAGTTCCCTATGGACAATTCAAAGGGGCGAGGGCTTTTCTTACATTTTGCAGACGTTTACCGCTGAAATTGTAGAGAAGAATAACTCTGTCCATATTATCCCTCCAGCCACGCTTTAAGCTTATCTATTACAGCCTCTGCGTCACGTCTGCCAACCTGATATATTTTCTCAAGGTGTTCAGGGTTTGTATCGGTACGAGAGATGTCAAGTTCCTCGTGCGGACGAATAAAGAAAACAGTACCCTTTTTCTCCTGTTCAAGAATGTACTCTTTTTCGTCATTGTACATCTTCGGACGTCTTTTAAGTGCCTCTACAAAGTAGGGGTATTTTTTGTAAACAAGCGAGGATATACTCACCTGCTCCTGCATTTTAACGTAGCTGTCTGTTCTGGTTGCGACAACAACGTTTTTTTCAAATCCCATTTCCTGAAATTTTCTGAGAGGTATGCTGTCGGTAATTCCTCCGTCAAGCAATTTTTTGCCGTCTACTTCAACTATGCGAGATACAAGCGGCATAGAGGCGGAGGCTCTGAGATACTCCATTTGATCGTGGTTTTTCAAGTCGTTTATTCTGATATATTCGCTTTCGCCTGTTTCAACATTTGCGCTTACTGCATAAAATTCTGTATCGGAGTTTTTAAAAGTATCGTTGTCGAAAATATCAAGTTTCCACGGCAGTTCGTTATAGCAAAAATCTTTACTGAAAAGGTCGCCTGTAAAGATAAGGTTTCTTTTGCTCATAAAACGCTTATCGGAAGCGTATTTTTTGTAATATCGGATATTTCCGATAATACCGTCAAATTTAATGTTGTTTTCCATAAGCACATCAAGAACGCCTATTGTATAGGTTGCCCTCATTGCGCCGCCTTCAAGAACCAATCCTGTTTTCATAATCGTAAGTTCGCCTCTGCTATTTGGTTTTGTAGTAAAGTCTGCAATGGCAAAAGCCTTCAAAGTCGGGGTCTTTTATTTGTTCTCTGAACTCCTTGCAGATACATTTTGTATCATCGGTCATTTCCAATCTGCACGGGCAGTATCCGTTTTTACGTTTAAGCCCCTCTTTTATCATATCGGCTGTTTTTTTGTCCGGGTTAAGTATTACTGCCATTCAAAACACCTTCTATAAGTTTCATAAGCTGATCCTTTTCCTGATAACCGATTGCTTTTGCGGCAACCTGACCGTTTTTGAAGATAAAAACAGCGGGGATAGATACCACCTTATACTTCGTAGCTATCGGAAAAGCTTGGTCAACATTGAGTTTGCATACCTTTACACCAACATCGGAATCGGAGATATCCTCTATTATTGGTGCGAGCATCTGACACGGACCGCACCAGTCTGCGTAGAAGTCAACGAGTACGGGTACAGAGCTTTGCAGAACCTCTTGTTCAAAATTATCCATAGTAATATGAAGTGACATATTTATACATCCTTTCAAATAGTAAAATAAAAAGACACCCGTTATAGGTGTCTTACAATGTTGGCATCTCCCTATTTTTCCGGGGCGTCACCACCCAAGTATTTTCGGCACCATTGAGCTTAACTTCTGTGTTCGGAATGGGAACAGGTGTACCCTCAACGTAATCAACACCAACTGCAATCTCTTGACTGCTTTTATATTATATCACCGATTTTAAAAAAATGCAATACCTATTTTATATATTTTTAATCTAATTTCAAAATTTTAGAATAACAATAATTTATTTATTTTTTACAATTAAAGCTATATGTGTATATAATTGCAAAAATTGTTTAATAAATAATTAGTATTTTGTATAACAAGTGTATTGAAAATATGTGGTAAATATGATATAATCATAAAAATAGGATACTGCAATAAATCTGTTTAACAGTTTAAAAGGTGGTGTTTTATGAATTGCTTATAATTAAATACAATCAATTTAAGAAGCTTATAATTTCAGTGATTGTTATTGCTATAATGCTGACACTGCATATCCCGTTGGCGGCAAATGCAAGCAATGATACTGAAAAAACTCCTTGTTACCTGGATTTTTCAGGATTTTAGAATTCATATTATGCAGAGGAAAGTGTTTGGCATGAGTTTTATCTTGATTTGGGATTTGCCGAGGAGGATAATATTGACTGGAGTACGGAGATAGATAAGGTTGCTTTGAGCGTATCTGGACCCGGTACGGATTTTAAATATCTTCCTTTGAATGAAAGTACTTGGTTTTCTACTACCAAGACCTTGCCGGACGGTACAAGGGCTATTGTTCGCAATATTGCGGTGAGAATAAAACAGACCGGTGCAGGATATTGTACTGTAAAAGCAGAAACCGACAATGGTCTTACCGCAGAAAGAGCGCTGTATTTTGAGGATTACAGAGAAAGTCCGACAGGGCAGGTGTATGACAATTTTACTTTGCAAACTTTTATGGCAATAATGCCCAAGGAAGTTGATTCCGTGGTATACAGCTCATACAGCTTTACCTATCAATTTGAAAATGATATTTTTCCGTTGCGTAATGAGGCTTATGAAGGCGAATTTGAACAAACAAAATATTTCTTTAGCGATGAAACAATGGTAAACATTACAGGAGTAGATGAATATCACAGAATTATGTTTACCGGTACAAAAGAAGGCGTCGTAACACTATATGCGGTAGCCCCCAACGGACTTACTGCAAGCGTCGAGTTTGAGATAAAGGCAAAGTACCCCGAAACCGATACCGATACTGAAACGAATGTAGATACAGATACGAGTTCCGACAGCAAAAAATATGGTGACGTTGACGGCAATGGACGTATTACAGCAAGAGATTCACTCAAAGTTTTAAGATATACTATAAAACTTGAAACCCTCTCAGATGATCTGCTCAATTTAGCTGATGTAAATAAGGACGGCAAAGTTAATTCAAAAGACGCTATGGCTATTCTCAGATTTACGGTAGGCTATAATGATAAAGGTATAGTAATTAATGTTTAAGGAGTGATTGAGTATGAAAAAGAGTAAAGGAATTAAGAAAGTCGTTTCTGTATTTGCTTGCTTAACTCTGATATTGTCAGCTATGGTAAGTGCTTTTGGTTTGGAGGTAATATCCAATATGGCAGACAGAAACAGCGAGATCACAGGCTTGACTTTCGGAGACTGCAGAACCGAAATTGCAGATGACGGAGAAATTGATCGCTATGTCTATCTGGATATAAACTACACTGATGAAAGTGTAGATATTCAGAAAGTTAAAGACGGCATTACAGTGTCCTTTGGCGACAATGATTCAATCGATTCATGGGAATGGGATAGTTCGGAGCTTCTTTCGAGTGCTGTTTGTACAAGAGATCCGATAACTAAGGTTACAACTGTAAACTATGCTTATACGCTGATACTCTTAATAAAGCAAAACAGTGACACTTATTTTACGGTGAATGTACAAACTGAAGACGGTGTTTCAGCTTATCATCAGTATGGTTACTCAGAAGAAACCGAAGATGTACCCGTAAATGAATTGGACGCAGCTGAGGAAGTTTATTCCGAACCGTTAATTAAAGGTGACGTTGACGGCAACGGACGTGTTACAGCAAATGACTCTTTGATGATTACAAGATACACTGTAAAGCTTGTTAATCTTACAGACGAACAGCTCAAAACTGCCGATGTTAATAATGACTGTAAGGTTGACTCTAAGGACGCTATCGAAGTTCTCAGATACACAATAGGCTATGGTGATTAATAATCAATAGGTAATTAAATAAAATCGCACGGATTTAGTTCTGTGCGATTTTTTTGTTATCATAATTTAAACAAGTTCCTCATAAGATAGTACAAATAAAACGGAGGGATTGTTTATGAAAGTTTTTATTTTAACGAGAAAGCGACTTGCAGTTATAGGAGCGGCACTTGCTCTGCTTTTATGTGTAGGAATATTTCGCATAGCAGGAGTTGATAATGCAGTTGCCGCAAGTACAAACGAGAGAAGAATACCCATATATAGTGTTGATACGAACGAGAAAAAAGTCAGTATCAGCTTTGACGCAGCATGGGGTAATGAACAGACTAAATCACTGCTTGAAACGCTGGATAAGTATAAAGTAAAGTCAACATTCTTTTTGGTAGGCGACTGGGTCAGAAAATATCCTGATGACGTAAAGGCGATTGCAAAGGCAGGTCATGATGTAGGTAATCACTCAAACACACACCCCTATATGACGCAGATAAGCATTGACAAGATGAGAGAAGAAATAGAAACCTGCAGCACAGAGATAGAGAAGCTTACCGGCAAGAAACCAACTCTGTTTCGTCCTCCTTACGGTGATTATGACAATAATGTAGTCGATACTGTCAACAGCCTTGGTATGTATTGTGTACAGTGGGACGTTGACTCCCTTGACTGGAAAGGACTTTCATCGGAGGAGATGTGCAGCCGCATCAAGAGTAATATACAGAGCGGTTCTATTGTACTTATGCATAACGGGGGAGAGAATACTCCTGCGGCACTGCCTTCAATCATTGAGGCTATACAGGAGTTGGGATATGAGATTGTACCTATTTCCGAACTTTTACCGAATGGAGATTATATAACAGACCATACCGGCAAGATGATATTAAAGAATAAGACGGCGAACAGTTCCTCCAATACATCTACGGAAACAAACAGTGACGCAGCAAAGCCAACTGCCGCACAGGTTGACACTCAGTCATCATCGAGCGTACGTTCAATGACCTCGTCTCGAAAGAACAACACTTCTACAAATCAGGGCGTAAAGGGACAGTTTGATAATATGATAGCAAGCGATAATAAAAAGAAATAGCATACAAAAAGGGGCTTTGCACAGTATAAGTGCTTAGCCCCTTAAATCATTTATTCATCTGTATCGTTAGTAGATGAGCTGTCATCGTCGTTTGCTGTATTTGAAGCAGTAGTATCCTGAATTTCAATCGTGTTGTAACGTGTCATTCCTGTACCTGCCGGAACAAGCTTACCGATGATTACGTTCTCTTTCAAACCGAGCAGCGGGTCAATCTTGCCCTTAATTGCAGCGTCTGTAAGAACTCTCGGTGTTTCCTGGAATGAAGCAGCCGACAAGAACGAATCTGTTTCGAGAGAAGCCTTAGTGATACCGAGCAGACGAGATGTATATTCTGCCTCCACAAGGGTGATCTCACCGTTAGCTTTTCTTTCACGAATTTTGTCGTTAGCTTCAATAATCTTGTTCTTGTCAATAACATCGCCCGAGAGGAAACCTGTGCTTCCGGCGTCAGTGATTATAACTTTCTTCGTCATTTGACGAACGATAACCTCAATATGCTTATCGTTGATATTAACACCCTGCTGGCGATATGTTTTCTGTACTTCCTCGATAAGGTAGTTCTGAACTTCGTTCAAGCCCTGTATAGTAAGAATATCAGACGGCCATTTTGAACCTTCTGTTACTTGACTGCCCTTTGAAATAACATCGCCTTCTTTAACAGTTGCATGAGAACCGAATGGAATAAGGTAGGATTTACTCTCGGAAGCGTTAGTAACAACAACGTGTTTGTTATTCTTAATATCTTCAATGCTTACTGTACCGTCAATCTCGGAAAGAATAGCAAGGCGCTTAGGCTTACGAGCCTCAAACAGCTCCTCAACACGGGGAAGACCCTGTGTAATATCTTCTGCCGATGCAACACCGCCCGTATGGAATGTTCTCATTGTAAGCTGTGTACCCGGCTCACCGATAGACTGTGCGGCAATAATACCAACAGCCTCACCAACTGTAACAGGCTGACCGTTTGCAAGGTTAGCACCGTAACATCTGCTGCATACACCGTGCTTTGCACGACAGCCGATAACGGATCTGATAGAGATTTTTTCAACACCCTTATCTACAATAAGCTTAGCGTCGGCTGATGTCATCATCTTATCCTTAGAAACTAATACTTCGCCTGTTTCGCTGTCAACAAAGTCATCGATGAGGTATCTTCCTGTAAGACGTTCGCTCAAAGACTCGATAACACGAACATTTTCATCTGAGTTGTTGATGTTATCTCTGATCTCGTAGATTTCAAGACCCGACTTAGTATGGCAGTCCTCCTCGTATACGATAACCTCCTGCGATACGTCAACAAGTCGTCTTGTAAGGTATCCTGAGTCTGCTGTACGGAGCGCTGTATCGGCAAGACCTTTTCTTGCGCCACGAGAGGAGATGAAGTATTCAAGTATGTTAAGACCTTCACGGTAGTTAGCTCTGATCGGGATCTCAATTGTCTTACCTGATGTGTTGGCGATAAGACCACGCATACCTGCAAGCTGTCTGATCTGATTCATACTGCCTCGAGCACCGGAATCAGCCATCATAAAGATAGGATTGTATCTGTCAAGGTTAGCCTGAAGTGCGTTAGTAACATCGTTAGTTGTTTTCTCCCAGATTTTAAGAACTCGTGCATAACGCTCGTTATTGGACATCAAGCCCATAGCGAACATATTGTATACAGAGTCGATCTGTTTTTCTGCGTCGTGAATGAGTTGTTTCTTTTCCGGAGGGATAGTTGCGTCACATACTGCAACCGTAATTGCACCGATAGTGGAATACTTGTATCCCTGTGATTTAATAGCGTCAAGAACAACGCTTGTTACCTGAGTACCGTGCTTTTCAAGACACTTGCTGATGATTTTTCCAAGTCCGCTCTTTCCTGTAAGGAAATCTACTTCAAGCTTAAACTCATTGCCCTCGATAGATCTGTCAACAAATCCAAGATCCTGGGGGATAGGTCTGTTGAAAATAATTTTACCGACAGTAGTATCTATGATACCGGATTTTTTAACGCCGTCAATTTCAAGCTCACGGCGAACTTTAATTTTTGAATGAAGACTTACAACGCCTGTTTGATAAGCCATCATAGCCTCATCAAAATCTCTGAATACTTTACCTTCGCCCGGTTCTCCGTCCTTATCGAGAGTAAGGTAATATGAACCGAGGATCATATCCTGTGTAGGAACAGCAACAGGTTTACCGTCTGACGGTTTGAGCAGGTTGTTTGAAGCAAGCATAAGGAAGCGAGCCTCTGCCTGTGCCTCTGCCGAAAGAGGTACGTGTACAGCCATCTGGTCACCATCGAAATCGGCGTTAAATGCTGTACAAACAAGCGGGTGAAGTTTAATTGCACGACCCTCTACAAGTACAGGCTCAAATGCCTGAATACCAAGTCTGTGGAGTGTAGGAGCACGGTTAAGCATTACGGGGTGACCCTTGATAACTATTTCAAGTGCGTCCCAAACCTCCGGGCTTGAACGCTCTACTGCTTTTCTTGCAGCTTTTATGTTAAGCGACTTGGAAGTCTCGCAAAGACGCTTCATTACAAAAGGCTTGAAGAGTTCGAGTGCCATTTCCTTTGGAAGTCCGCACTGGTACATTTTAAGCTCAGGACCAACAACGATAACAGAACGGCCTGAGTAGTCAACACGCTTTCCGAGAAGGTTCTGACGGAAACGTCCCTGCTTACCTTTAAGCATTTCGGAGAGGGATTTAAGCGGTCTGTTGTTAGGACCTGTAACAGGTCTGCCTCTTCTGCCGTTATCTATAAGTGCGTCAACAGCTTCCTGGAGCATTCTCTTCTCGTTATTAACAATGATAGAGGGAGCGTCAAGGTCAATAAGCTTTCTCAAACGATTGTTTCTGTTGAGTACACGGCGGTAAAGATCGTTTAAATCGCTTGTTGCGAAACGTCCGCCGTCAAGCTGTACCATTGGGCGAATATCGGGCGGAATAACAGGAATAACATCGAGTATCATCCATTCGGGACGATTGCCTGAGGCTCTGAATGCTTCAACAACGTCAAGACGCTTTTTAATTCTTGTCTGCTTTTGCGACTGAGTCTGTGAAGATGACAGTTTTGACGATTGTTTCTGCTTTTTAGCGGCTTCAAGCTCTTGTTTCAACTCTTCTGAAAGTTTGTCGAGATCAATTTGCTCAAGCAGTTCTTTGATAGCCTCTGCACCCATACCTGCTCTGAAATCGTTTTCGTACATCTCTTTATAGTCACGGTATTCTGTTTCGGTGAGTACCTGACCTACTTTGAGGTTTGCGGCAAGACCGGGATCAAGAACAATATAAGAGGCAAAATAGAGAACTTTTTCAAGTGCCTTAGGTGAGATCTCAAGCATAAGGGCAATTCTTGAGGGAATACCCTTTACATACCAGATATGAGATACGGGAGCGGCAAGCTGAATATAGCCCATACGTTCACGTCTTACTTTGGAGCGAGTTACCTCAACGCCGCAGTTTTCACATATCTTACCCTTGTACTTTACTCTTTTATATTTTCCGCAGAAGCATTCCCAGTCCTTCTGAGGTCCGAAAATTCTTTCGCAGAACAATCCGTCACGCTCGGGTTTGAGGGTACGGTAGTTAATGGTTTCGGGCTTTTTAACTTCGCCGTCAGCGGCATAAGCCCATGATTTGATCTGCTCAGGAGATGCAAGACCTATCTTTACAGAATCGAATACAGCATTATATCCCATAGTTCTTTCTCCTCCCTTTATTAATAATCGTAATCGTCGTTGTTATCGTTGTTATCATCGTAATTATACGGATCTTCTTCATCACCGTAGAGTGAGTCCTCATCGGAGTCGTAGCTGTCCATTTCCTCAATGTCCTCGCTGCCGAAGAATTCATCGTTATCACCATAGCTGTCGTTGACAATTCCGTTAGGATCGTAAATGTTAGCGTCTGTCGGATCGTCCTCAACAGTCATACTGTTCATATCGTTGCTTGTAACAACAGTCTTGCCGGGGTAGCTGCCGTTTTCAACAGCCTTCGGGTTAGTTTCTTCGTCAAGATCCTGTTTGAGGTCAACTTCCTTGCCATTTTTGTCGAGAACCTTAACATCGAGTGCAAGCGACTGAAGCTCTTTGATAAGAACCTTAAACGACTCGGGAATTCCCGGAGTAGGAATATTTTCTCCCTTAACGATAGATTCGTAAGTCTTAACACGTCCGACAACGTCGTCCGATTTAACGGTAAGGATCTCCTGAAGTGTATATGCAGCGCCGTAAGCCTCAAGCGCCCAAACTTCCATTTCACCAAATCTCTGTCCGCCGAACTGAGCCTTACCGCCGAGCGGCTGCTGAGTAACAAGCGAATACGGACCTGTGGAACGAGCGTGTATCTTATCGTCAACAAGGTGGTGAAGCTTGAGGTAGTACATATAACCTACCGTTACAGGATTATCAAAGTAATCGCCTGTTCTTCCGTCACGAACTCTTGTCTTACACTCCATAGAAATACCGTTCTTATCGAAACATTCTGTAAAATCTATAAATTTCGGAGATTCCGGAGGAGGAAGCTCTCTGTTCTTTGCTTTTTCTGCAAGATCTTTATATATAGCAAAAATATCCTGCTCGTGAGCGCCGTCAAATACGCTTGTCATGATCTTCCAGCCAAGTGCTTTTGCAGCGTATCCGAGGTGTACTTCAAGTACCTGTCCGATGTTCATACGAGAAGGTACGCCCAGAGGATTAAGTACGATGTCGAGCGGAGTACCGTCGGGCAGGAACGGCATATCTTCCTGAGGAAGTATTCTTGATACAACACCCTTGTTTCCGTGACGGCCTGCCATCTTATCGCCGACGCTGATTTTTCTCTTCTGAGCAAGATAGCAGCGAACAACCTTTGTAACACCCGGTGTAAGCTCGTCGCTGTTTTCTCTTGTAAACACTTTAACGTCAACAACAGTACCGCACTCACCGTGAGGAACACGCAAAGATGTATCTCTTACTTCTCTTGCCTTTTCTCCGAATATAGCACGAAGCAGTCTTTCTTCTGCGGTAAGTTCTGTTTCTCCCTTAGGAGTTACCTTACCAACGAGAATATCGCCTGTTTTAACCTCGGCGCCGATACGTATAATACCGTTCTCGTCAAGGTTTCTGAGCATATCGTCACCTGTGTTAGGGATATCTCTTGTAATTTCCTCGGGTCCGAGTTTAGTTTCTCTTGCCTCTGTTTCGTACTCCTCTATATGTATAGATGTATAGTAATCGTCACGCACCATCTTTTCGTTAAGAAGTACGGCGTCCTCGTAGTTGTAGCCCTCCCATGTCATAAAGCCGATAAGGGCATTTTTACCGAGAGATATCTCGCCGTTCTTTGTTGCGGGACCGTCTGCTATTACTTCGCCTTTCTTTACACGCTGACCGACTTCAACTATCGGGATCTGATTTATACAAGTACCCTGGTTTGAACGCAGGAACTTAGTTACCTCGTGTTCTACTGTTCTGCCTGTGCTGTTAGGATCTTTTGGATCGTATGTTATAGTAATAAGATCAGCGCTGACGCTCTTAACGATACCGTCGTCCTCTGCAAGCAGACAGATACCCGAGTCAACGCCTGCTTTATACTCCATACCTGTACCTACGATAGGAGCTTCGGTAACAAGGAGCGGAACAGCCTGACGCTGCATGTTTGAACCCATGAGGGCACGGTTGGCGTCATCGTTTTCAAGGAACGGGATCATTGCCGTAGCAACAGATACAACCATTCGAGGAGATACGTCCATATAATCAAAACGATTTGCAGCAAGCTCTACGAACTCATCTCTGTAACGGCCGTGTACCTTTGCATTTACAAAGCGGTGGTTTTCGTCAAGAGGTTCGTTAGCCTGAGCAACGATAAACTCGTCCTCCATATCGGCGGTCATATATACAACTTCATCTGTAACGATACCTGTTTCCTTGTCGATCTTTCTGAAAGGAGCTTCGATAAAGCCGTAAGAATTAATTCTTGCGAATGTAGCAAGATAGGAAATAAGTCCGATGTTAGGACCTTCAGGAGTTTCGATAGGACACATACGTCCGTAGTGGCTGTAATGTACGTCACGAACCTCAAATCCTGCACGATCTCTCGAAAGACCGCCGGGACCGAGCGCCGAAAGACGTCTTTTGTGCGTAAGCTCTGCAAGCGGGTTATTCTGATCCATGAACTGTGACAGCGGAGATGAACCGAAGAATTCCTTTATCGCAGCTGTTACGGGACGGCTGTTTACGAGCGTTGTGGGGGAAAGTGCTTCCTGTGCCTGGAGCGTCATTCTCTCACGAACTACTCTTTCAAGTCTTGTAAAGCCAATTCTGAACTGATTTTGGAGAAGTTCGCCTACGCAGCGGATACGGCGGTTGCCGAGGTGGTCAATATCGTCTGTTGTACCGATACCCTCTGCAAGGTTATTCATATAGTTGATAGATGCGAAAATATCATCTACCGTAATGGTATTCGGAACGAGATCTGCACGGTGTCTTTTGATTTCTTCTTTAAGCTCATCGCCTGTAAATCCCTGATCGAGTATATCTTTGAGTATGGAGAAACGTACCTTTTCGTCAATTTCACATTCACTGATGTCAAAATCAACGTATTTTGTAAGGTCAACCATACCGTTTGAAATAACCTTTATTACATTGTCGGGGTTGCCCTCACGATAAACGAAAGCTACGTCTATACCTGCATTTTCGATTTGAAGAGCTTTTTCTCTTGTAATAACTTCACCTGGCATTGCGAGAACTTCGCCTGCTGCAACCTCTTTGTTATCTATTGGTGCAATAATAGCTTCTGCTGCATACTGTCCGGCAATTCTGCTTGCGATACCAAGCTTTTTGTTATACTTATATCTGCCCACTCTTGACATATCATATCTTCTTGTATCGAAGAAGAGGTTGTTAAGGTGTGTCTGAGCGCTCTCGACAGTTGCAGGCTCGCTCGGACGAAGTTTCTTATATACTTCTTTAAGACCGTCCTCAACGCAGCTGCAGCCGTCTTTTGCGATAGTTGCTCTTATTCTTGCGTCATCGCCGAAATACTCGATGATCTCGTCGTCTGTTCCCAGTCCGAGAGCACGAATAAATGCGGTTACGGGGATTTTTCTGTTCTTATCTATTCTAACATAGAAAACATCGTTGACGTCGTTTTCATATTCAAGCCATGCGCCACGGTTAGGGATTACAGTAGATGAGAAAAGCTCTTTACCTGTTTTGTCGTGATCCATTTTGTAGTAAACGCCCGGACTTCTTACAAGCTGAGATACTATTACACGCTCCGCACCGTTGATAACAAAAGTACCGCTTGCTGTCATAAGAGGAAGCTCGCCCATATAGATAGTGTTTTCTATAGGAACAAAGTCGGGTCTTGCAGCAGCGGGATCTCCTGCGTCTTCTCTGACTTCTTTGTTGATAAGCTGAGCTTTAACAAAGAGTGAGGCGGAATATGTAGCGTCACGCTCCTTGCACTGAATAACAGTGCGTTTGAGGTTCTTGGTGTCGATGGAATAGTCTGTAAAGTTAAGTATCAGGGTGCCGGAGTGGTTTTTAATACCCGAAATATCCTTCAGCACTTCTTTGAGACCTACTTTCATAAACCACTCAAAGGACTGTTTCTGGATCTCGATAAGATTAGGCATATCAATAACTTCGTCGATCTTACCGAAGCTCATACGGGTTGTTTTACCCAATTCAACAGGTTTTACATTCACCATAGGCTTTAAGTCAACTCCTATTCTAATAAAATTATACGTTCCTGAGGCTTGTGTGTTCAGGTTATACCTAAATGAAAAATTGTATCTTTTAACAAAATTATAGGCTTATTAACATTGATGTATGGTTAAAAATATACATAATTTTTCAAACTCAAAATGCCGATAGCGTACTATCCGCTATTTTAGTACAATTCATTATTATAATGGATAAAAAAGCGTTTGTCAAGCATTTTTAAAAAAATATTTTGTCTTGACTTAAAAAATCAAATAATAATCAATAGTTTTTATTGTTGAACGTGCTGTTTTGCCCGTGAAACGCCCGTAAAGGTGTGCATAAATTACAATTTGATAATGTATGGCAGAATATATAAATATTAAGCTGTTTTTATGTATGTATCTACAAACTTATGCGAATGAACAGGAAAAATATTCTGTAAATATGTTTAATAGAAATGTGGTTCGATTATCCTAAAATATGGTATAGGGTTGAAAAAAACGGAAAACAGTGGTATTATTTACACATTGACATGTTAAAGGAGAATGAATGTGAAACGAAAATTTATAACGGCTATGATAAGCACAGCAGTTATTACTTTCATAGCTGTTTTGGGATTTATTCTAATGCTGAATGATCTGCACACAAAACCGATCCCCGACAATGTGAACTCCG
The DNA here is from genome assembly GCA_902761345.1 of uncultured Ruminococcus sp. Classification (GTDB taxonomy): domain Bacteria; phylum Bacillota; class Clostridia; order Oscillospirales; family Acutalibacteraceae; genus RUG592. The sequence goes on from CACWKD010000022.1 coordinate 17,725, forward strand.
ATAATAATATTTCATTTGAAATAAGCGATACGGAGAGTGATGCTGTAGGAAATAGTGAAAGTGAGGTTTCTTCTGCTGTTTTGACAAGTTCAAGTAATGAGAGTTCAGAAACAGATACCGACACCGATAGCGATACACAGAATGATACGTCCGATACAGATATGGTTGGTTCTGAAAATGATGAAACAGACAGCGATAATGAAGATCATGTTGTGATACCTTATGACGGAGTGTGGGAGCATATTCTTGTCAACCGCTGGAACAGCATTCCCGATGACTATACATTTGAAATTTTTACTCTGGACAACGGAAAACAAATAGACCAAAGGATCTACGAGGCACTTCAGGCGATGTTTGATGACGCAAGAAGTCAAGGCGTATATCCGACTGTGACTGAAGCGTACAGATCGCACGAGGATCAGCAGGCGATGATGCAAAGCTATATTGACGAATATATTGCTCAGGGCTATGACGAAAAAACAGCTAAACAAATGGCTGAGGATTACGTAGCGATACCGGGAACAAGTGAGCATGAGATAGGGCTTGCACTTGACATCAACCCCGATGCCGAGTATTCAACAGTTGAAGATGTGTACGGCTGGCTTGCGGATAATGCGTATATGTACGGGTTTATATTAAGGTACCCTGAGGGCAAGGAAAGCATTACCGGAATTAACTATGAGCCGTGGCATTACCGATATGTGGGGGAGGAGTACGCCTTGGAGATATACGAAAGCGGAATGTGTCTTGAGGAGTATCTTGATTTTAAACAGCACGAATTTTTACACTGATTACAGCAGAGATAATCCTCAGTTTTATTTCATTTGTAATACATAACAGAATTGATGTTGTTTTGTATATTAATTATTGTTGATATTATAACAAAATGGTTAAATTTATCATTTTGAATAGATTTTTTTGCAGTGATGTGATAAAATGATGTTGTGTAAATGGATTTACACGGAGAGATTAGGGAATTGTATAATTTTTATTGTGAGGTGAATGTTTTGGATATTAAATTCACAGCAGAGGAAATAATAGGCTTAGCGGTAATGATGAATAACGGTACGGTGCCTTTTATGGGACTTAATACAATATTGCCGCAGGGAGTTGAAAACGTATTTAAGTGGAAACCGAGCTTTATGTTTGACAAGGTTGTAAAGGACAGCAAGAAACGCTTCGAGCAGATGGGAATTATGGAAAGCTATAATTTTACAAATCTTACATACGTTATGTTGAAGTCGAAGTATCAGATCTCTATTGCCAAGGACGACGGCAAGATTGTGGAATCAATCTTCCTTGCAGAAAATAATATGGCAGGAAAGATGATTTTCGAAGATGGCGGTTCATACAATATGATAGATGAACTTGATCAGAAAACAGTTGTAGACGAAATGACAAAGAAGGCGAAAGATGGATCTTATAAGGTTTACTTGAGAGAACACCTCTGTAAGCCGCTGACTATCGAACCTGAGGATATAGAGGAAATATTCTCGCTTATGCATATGTAAAAAAAACAAACAAAAAAGCCTGCACGGAATTATTTATCCGCCGCAGGCTTTTATTTTATTCTTGTTGTTCGCCGCTTTCATCGGGAGCATCGTCGCTCTCGTTTGGAGCTTTTTTCGGTTTTTTAGCTCTTTCAAGAGCTGCTTTCTTTCTCTTGAAATCTTCAAGATTTGACACAAGCAGTTCGTCTGTTTTTGCAAGTATCTCGTCGATGTAGTGGCTTGTAGCGTTTCTTACCTTCTGCGCAGTAACGTTAGCTTCCGATACTATTCGCTTTGCCTCAACTTTAGCCTGCATAACAAGCTTATCCTGATCAAGCATTTCGTTGCGTTTCTTCTCCGCAACACTGATAATAGCGTCTGCCTCAGCCTTTGCATCGTTTATGATCTTTGCTCTGTCGGCAACTATTGCCTTAGCCTGACGAGTTTCGACAGGCAGATTTTTTCTGATCTCATCAATAATATCGGCGATCTGAGCCTTATCCATCATAGCCTTGTTTACAACAGGCAGATCCTTTGCGTCGTCCAGCAGATCACTGAGATCATCAAGTAAATCGTCAACTTTCATTTTTATTTCCTCCTCCACATAATCTGTTACGGATTTCGTCGTGAATACATTCGGGAACAAAGTCCCTTATGTTTCCCCCAAAACTTGCAACATTTTTTACAATGCTCGAACTCAGATACATATTCTCCGCCCGTGACGTAAAGAATATTGTTTCCAATTCGGGATTGAGCATTTTATTGGTAAGTGCCATCTGGAACTCGTATTCAAAGTCAGATACGGCACGCAGTCCCTTTACTACCGCTGTGGCATTTCTTTCTCTTGCATAATCGGCAAGCAGTCCCTCGCATGCAACTACTTCGACGTTTTCAAGTCCTTCAAGAGCCATATTCAAAAGGTGCATACGCTCTTCAATCGAAAAACAAGGTGTTTTCGCTTTATTTACGAACACCGCAACTATTACCTTGTCAAACGTATTTGCCGCTCGCCTGATAATATCGACGTGCCCCAGTGTAACAGGGTCAAAGCTTCCCGGACAAATGACTGTACGCATAACACACCTCCCTTTGGATAATTAATATCTTAATCGGCAAACTCGCTGTGACAGTATGTTGTAATGCCGATTTTACCGTACTTGTAATTTCTGTACCTTACAAAATCGTTGAGCTTTTCGGGCAGTTCTTCTCCGATAGGGTATTCACAGATAATAAGACCGGTTTTGTTCATAGACTTTTCTGCTTTTGAAAGAGCCGACTGCAAAAGACCTGTGCCGTACGGCGGATCAAGGAACATAAAGTCAAATGTACCTCGATTAGTATTCAGAAAGCTTATGGAGTCGGATTGTATTACTTTTCCGCCGACAAGCTTTACAGACGCTAAATTCTTTTTTACTATCTCTATTGATTCACGTCTGTTATCCACAAATACAGCTTCTGCCGCACCTCTGCTGAGTGCCTCGATGCCCATTTGACCCGAACCCGCAAACAAATCAAGAAAACGTCTGCCTTCTATATCGAATTGAATGATACTGAACACAGCTTCCTTAACTCTGTCTGTTGTGGGACGAACATCATCACCTGAAAGCTGTTCTAATTTTCTGCCTCGTGCAGAACCTGTAATAACTCGCATAAGAACCTCCAAAATCTATCTGTTTTGAATTATAACATTATTGTTACCAATTTGTCAACCTTTTTTAATTACTTTTTTAACTTTTTTGTAATTTTTTTGAGATAATTATGTTAAAAAGCCTTTAATCCCCTCTATGGAAGTAGCTGTAAACCGCCCGTGCAGCATTTTTTGTCATAGCGGGTGCGTTTTCAAGCTCTTCAAGCTCCGCTTCTCTGATATTTTTAATTGAGCCGAAATGTTTCAGTAAATTTTTAGCTCTTGTTGTACCGATCCCCTCTATATCGGTAAGCGAGCTTTTGAATGTGCTTTTGCTTCTTCTCTGATGATGATAGCCTATCGCAAAGCGGTGTACCTCGTCCTGTATTTGAGAAACAAGAGTAAAGCAGCTTCTGATCGATTTAAGCTCTATTTCACCTTGTCCGTCTGTTATTGCTCGTGTTTTATGCTTGTCGTCCTTTACCATACCGAACAGAGGAACATCTACATTTGCGGCTTTAAGAACAGGTCTTACCGCTGATATTTGACCTTTACCTCCGTCCAGCAGAATAAGATCGGGCAGTCTGCCGAAACCCTCTCCTGTGTCTTTCAGCTTGTGGTACTCTTCAAATCGACGAGTAAGAACCTCGTTCATAGACGCATAGTCGTCTTGTCCTTCGAATGACTTGATCTTAAATTTTCTGTAAGCGGATTTAAGCGGTTTGCCGTTTTCAAACACAATCATACCCGCAACATTTTCTGTACCGGCAAGGTTTGATATATCGTATGATTCGATATACACGGGTACTTTTTTCAGTCCCAACAGATCGCCCAGCTCCTTTAGAACGGAATATTGCCTGCCTTGGCTGTTTTTGCTTTGAGCGAGTACCTCTGCCGCATTGTTTTTGCACATAATAACAAGCTGATTGCGTTCGCCTTTCTGTGGCGTAAACAGCTTTACTTTTCTTTTTGCTTTGCTTTCAAGCCAAAGTTCAAGATTTTCCTTGTCGTCAATTTCTCTGTCGGTAGTAACCTGAGGAGGAATGCTGTCACGCATAGCGTAGTATTGGAGAATAAACTCACTATACGCTGCGTCCTCTTCGCCCAAGTCCTTGATAAGAAAGGTTTCTCTGTCGTAGAGCATACCGTTTGTAAATCTGAACACCTGAAAGCACCCGTCCGTACCATCGCCGAACAGTGCGATAACGTCCTGCTCACGCACCTTGGATTCAACAACCTTTTGTTTGTCGCTCATACGTTTTACAGCGGTTATCCTGTCACGAATTCTTGCGGCTTTTTCAAATTCCAGATTATCCGACGCTTCAAGCATTTCTTTTTCAAGTTCTTTTATCGAGTACGATGTGCCTTTTTTCAGAAAATCCACTGCCTGCCGTACAGTGTCGAGATACTCCTCTTTAGATATTTTTCCCCTGCATAAACCGCAGCACTGTTTAATATGAAAATTCAGACATGGCCTGCCTTTTCCAAAATCCTCCGGGAATTTCCTTGTGCAGTCGGGCAGACGGAAAATTTTTACAGCCTGATCGACTGCATTTTTTACATAATACGAGCTTGTATAAGGACCTATATACTCACCGTTATCATCAGGCTTTTTAGCCTCTGATATACGAGGATAATCCTCCTTGGAAATTTTTATATAGCTGTATCCTTTATCGTCCTTTAGTAGAATATTATATCTCGGTTTGTGCTGTTTTATGAGGCTTGCTTCCAGAACTAAAGCCTCAAATTCGCTGTCGGTAATTATATACTCAAAGTAATCAACATTGTCAACCATTCGTCTGACTTTAGTGGAATGGTTATTCTGCGAGCCAAAGTATTGGCTTACTCTATTTTTTAATGCTTTAGCCTTTCCGATATATATTATCTCCTTTTTTGCATTGTGCATAATATATACTCCCGGTTGTAAGGGCAGCTTCATAGCTTTTTCACGCAGTTCTTTCATTTTTGGATTCATAGTTATTTCCCCTTAAACAAAAAAGCACCGACTGAGTCGATGCTTTATGATTAGAATATGTTATTTCGATCCGTTTAGCTGAGATGACGTTATTGTATAACACTTTGGATCATATCAGTACATCAGACTGCAAAAACGTATAATAATTACGATGCAAAACCTGACTTTACAAGTTCAACCAAGCTGTCAACAGCCTCTGTCTCGTCTGCTCCGTCAGCTATGATCTTGATTGTTGTGCCGCCTACAATACCCAGTGAAAGCACACCCAACAAGCTCTTCGCATTAACACGTCTTTCCTCTTTCTCTACCCAAATAGAAGCCTTATACTCGTTTGCTTTCTGAATAAAGAATGTTGCCGGACGTGCGTGCAGGCCTACCTGATTTTCTACCAAAACTTCCTTAACACTCATTGATATCCCTCTCTCTTAGAAAATTTAATAATGAAGCCTATTACTTAGCGTAAAACTTATTATATATATTATATCACATCAAAATCTATCGTCAACAGTTATTTTCAAGTTTGGATTGATGAACATTTGAAAACGGACTAAAAAGACGTTCTTTGTGCATTTTTTATAATAATTTTTTTACTTTTTGTACTCAGTGAATATTACAGACTCTGCTAATTTGCGTTCTTTATCTGTAAGTTCGGCATTTTCAAGTAATTCGGGTCTTTTTTTAGCCGTCCTGATAACCGATTGCTCACGTCTGAAATTTTCAACATTTTTATGGTGACCGCTCATAAGGACAGGCGGAACTTTTTTGCCTCGCCATACGGACGGACGTGTATACTGCGGATATTCCAGAAGAGAATTATAGTGGCTTTCCTGTTCAAAGCACTCGTTGTCGGACAAAACGCCGGGTATCATTCGTGCAAGAGAGTCTGCAAGTACCAAAGCAGGGAGTTCGCCGCCTGTTAAGACATAGTTGCCGATTGAAATTTCTTCGTCGATATATTCTTCGATAAGTCTTTCGTCAACACCCTCGTAATGACCGCACAGGATACATACATTGTCAAGGGCGGCAAGCTCCTTTAATCTTTGCTGAGTAAGTGTTTTTCCCTGAGGTGACATATATATAAAATGCGGACGGGAGTTTGTTTTCTCGCAAATATCCTCAAAGCAAAGTGCAATAGGCTCAGCCATCATAAGCATACCCATACCGCCGCCGTAAGGAGCGTCGTCAACACGTCTGTGCTTATCAAAAGCAAAATCTCTGAGCTGGTGGCACTCTATTTCAACAGCGCCGCTTTTCCTTGCTCGTCCAATAATGCTTTCGCTCAGAACAGCCTCGCACATCTCGGGGAACAAGGTTATTATATCAATCCTCATCTTCAAATATTCCTTTCAGCGGACGTATCTCAATTAACCCCTTTTCAATATCTGTTGAAATTATAACGTCATCAATAACAGGGATAAGATAATTCTTCTCGTTTTCGTCTGTTATCTGATAGACGTCGTTAGCGCCTGTTTTGATAATGTCCGTAACAGTGCCGTAAACCTTTTTAGTGTCTGTGTCTGTAACGGTACACCCTAAAATATCCTGTACAAAGAAAACGTCATCGTCAAGCTCGACGTCGTTTCTGTCAATATAAAGTACGGTTCTTCTGAGTTTATCAGCCTGTTCGATACTGTCAACACCCTCTACTTTGATAACCGCAACATTTTTCTGTACACGGGATTTTGTAACAGTGAGAGTATCGCCGTTTTTAAGGTGCAGTTTTTTAAACATACATATAAATTCGGGACCGTCGCACCAAGGGTCAACACGCATTTCGCCTTTAAGACCGTGTGTATTGACAATTTGACCGACTTCCAAAAACTGTTTTTTCATAATAAAGTTCCTTTCCGAAATGTTCTCTAATAGATTTTACCATAATATTAATAAAAACGCAACGGAGAGGGAAAGTATTTTTTGCCTTGAACCTCTAAGGTATAACTTTTCAGCTTGTAGTAGACAATATAATTTCTGACCTAATGTATACTTTGAACTTTGAGTGGAATTAATGAATAGTGAATAATATTGGAAAGCCTTGCGGCTTTGGATTAAGTTATTAGATTTAAGTTTTTAGACATATGTTACTTTGAACTTTTAGCTTTGAGCTGCAAGACACTAACCACTATCACACAATAGGATTTTTTCAATGACATTTACTGTATGTAAATAATTAACGTAGGGGCAATTAAATCTCTCAAAAATATTTGTTTTGTTATTATAAAAAATTCATTGACATACGACTTAAATTTATTTATAATGATAGTTAGAAAATATAGAATTATGGAGAAAAATGTATGAAAGCTAATGTAAACGGTTCTTCTGAAAACAACAAGGGTTCATCTGCAAAGGGATTTACCGTAACACCCGAAATGCTTGCAAGCGGCGAGGTACTTTGCGGCTTTGTCATAAGATTTATTAACAACAGAACTAAGGAGAATATGTTCTCTCTTTTAAGCTGTCTGAGGGATTCTAACCTTTTTGTACCCGCTAATGTTACAGCTAATGCCGAAAATATAGATTTGGAGGGAAACAAGGCTAATCCCGTTATGTTTCCTGCAAAAAGCTCTATTACAATAAAACCGCAGTATTATAAAGGTGCGGACGGGTTTGTGTATATGCCCGTATATACAAGAATGGAAAATGCAAGGCAGGAGTATTTAAAGGGTGCGTCGTTAGTGAATATGCCCTATGAAAATTGTCTTGAACTTCTTAAAGCAAGCGAGGACTGCACAAGGTTTGTGCTTGATCCACATTTGTATAATGTTGTGCTTGACGAGGATCTTATCAGAATATCGCAGAAGCTCCCCTCAAGGCTAAAGAGGAATTAGTATTCTTTTGTTTTAATAAAAGGAGGTTTATCTATGGAGAATTATGAACAGTTTCTCAGACGAATAGACGAATTTGAACAGCCTGTATTTACACTGCCGGGTGAATACTTTTCGATAAATCCCTCCCTGAAATACAAGGTGGATATATTCAATAAGTTCAGACCATTTTACGGAGATACCGTGATTTTTGAATTATCCGATGATATAAAGGCTCAGGCAGGAGGAATGATTGACGCCTTATACAGAGAAGCAGGCGACTGCTTTAGCGAAAGACTGAAAAACGAGACTTTGCATATTACTTTGCATGATCTGAGCAATTCCAATAATGTATCGGACATAGGCGAGGATATGTTTAGAAACGAGATCATACTTCTGAAATATGCTCAGTCGGGAAAAATCGCAAAAAGCACAATTCACTTTGAAACAAACTACTTTATTAATATGGTAGGAGTGACTATGGTACTTGCTTTAAAGCCAAAGACCCGTGAGGATTACGAGAAGCTTATCTCATTGTACGGCATAGCTGATTGTGTAAGGGCATTGCCGTATCCGCTTACTCCGCATATTACGCTTGCGTATTTCAAATATGAGGGTTTTTCCGCCGACAAAGCAGAGCAGCTTTGCAGAATAGTAAACCGCCTTAATAAGACTAAGCTTGATATAGAGGTGTCGACAGACGATCTTTATTATGAGAAGTTTACCGATATGAATAACTACTATAAAATATTTCCGCTTACATAATTTAATTTAATTTTAATCTTCGCTTAAACTTATTTTTATTGTATAAGACAGCGAGTTGTGTTAAAATATAATCACAGTAAATCAAGGTTCTGTATTTACCGAAAATAATAAAAAGAAAGAGGTTTTTATATGGCTTTTTTTTATGATTTGACAAGAAAACTTTCAATGGTAGGTCAGGAGGCAGCGTCTCAGACAAAGGTGTTTGCCGAAAAGACAAGAATTAACGCAAAGATTTCAGATGAAGAAAGACAGATCAACAGTTTCTTCCAGATTATCGGAAAGAACTACTTTGAGGCAAATAAAGATAACCCGAATGCAGAGTATAAGGATCAGATACTCAGTATCAAGGACGCTTATATAAGAATTGAGGGCTTAAGAGAACAGCTCAGAACTGTTACAGGTGTCAGAATTTGTCCTCAGTGCGGTGCAGAGGTTTCAAACGGCTCACTGTTCTGTAACGCTTGCGGTACAAAAATGCCTGCCGACGCTCCTATGCCTGTTGCCCCCGAGGGAGATGTATGCCCACAGTGCGGTAATGTAGTAGCTTTCGGCGCGGCTTTCTGTAATATCTGCGGAAGCAAAATGCCCGAGATACATCGTCAGCCTTTGGGCGGTGCGCTCACACCCGATAACGGTACGTTTGCTACTCCCGGCTTTGATATAAATATGAATACTACTCCTGCAGCTCCCGTTGTGCCTGCCGCTCCTGCTGCGCCGGTTATTCCCGATATGCCTGTTGCTCCCACAGCACAGCCAATGCAGATACCTGTACCGGATAACCCGGAGTTTACTGCTCCTAAGAAAACAGTCAGCATAGAGAAAAAAGACGAGTAATTATACTCACATATATTGATTATCAAGCGGTGTAAGAGGTTTTCCTTTTGTACCGCTTTTGTTTTTGTGATAAAATAATTAGAAACCTTTATGCGGTCTATTGACAAAAGCAGTATAACTGTATATACTGTAAATATACAGTTAAAAAGGAGGATAAAGATGAAAGAAGTCTTAAAGGTAGAGGGACTTACAAAGAGCTTTAAGCTGTCAAAAAAGCAGCAAAAGCTTGAAAATACCGATACTAAAATAAAGACAGCAGTAAAAGGATTGTCTTTTTCGGCATTCGAGGGAGAGATTTTCGGGCTTTTGGGACCGAACGGCGCAGGAAAGACTACTACTTTAAGAATGCTTGCAACACTTATAAAGCCCGACAGCGGCGACGCATTTATTAATGGTACAAGCGTAGTCAAAGAGCCTGAAAAGGTAAGAGAAAAAATGGGATTTCTTACAAGTGAGTTAAAGCTTGAGGAATTTTTCACACCTAATTTTCTGTATGATTTTTTCTCTGATATGCACAAGATACCCGATGATGTTCGTGAAAAACGTAAGGAGGAGCTGTTTAAGAAATTCGGAATAGATAAGTTTGCCGAAGTAAAAACCGCTAACCTTTCAACGGGTATGAAACAAAAAACATCTCTTGTAGTATCTGTGGCACATGATCCCGATATAATAATTTTTGATGAACCGACAAACGGTCTTGACGTAATTACGGCAAAGGTTGTGACCGACTTTCTTCTTGAACTGAAAGCTCAGGGAAAGACGATAATAGTTTCCACACATATTTTCAGTCTTGTGGAAAAGATATGCGACAGAGCAGGAATTATTATAGACGGCGAGATGATACTGTGTGACAGAATAGACAGTCTTACCAAAGAGAAAAATCTGGAGGATCTGTTTTTTGAACTGTATTTTCAGAGAAAGGGTGGGGATATATGAAAAACGGTACTCTTGTTGTTTTCAAAAAAGAAATGGCGAGATTTTTAGGAGATAAGCGTCTTTTCTTCACAACTGTAATACTGCCCGGACTGATGATATTTATAATGTACAGTATTATGGGACAATCTATGTCGTCGTTAGTAAAAGACAGTGTTGAAAAACAATACAATACATACATAGTAAATATGCCTGCTGTTGTTTCAAGACTGCTTGAAGAGAGTAATTTTGATGTTACAGAGATAGCAGAGAACGAAATCGACGGTACAAAAGATAAGCTTAAATCTAAGGACGCAGATCTTCTTGTGGTGTTTCCTGCGGACTTTGAAAAAAATATAGCGTCTTTCGGACAGGAGGGCAGAGAGATACCGTATGTTGAGGTGTATTATTATTCGTCGAATATGGTATCATCTGCGGCTTACAGCAGAATTACAGCACTTTTTGATGAAATGGAGCAGGGAATAAGCAATGTTTTTGACGTAAACCCCGATACGGAAAACACCATGTATGACGTTGCAACAGACGAGGATACTACCGGTACGCTTTTTGCCTCAATACTTCCTATGGTGTTGTTAATGCTTATTTATTCAAGCTGTATGGCGATAGCTCCGGAAAGCATAGCAGGTGAAAAGGAGAGAGGAACTTTTGCGGCAATGCTTTTGACGCCTGTACCACGAGGACAGATAGCGTTGGGAAAGGTTCTTGCACTGTCGGCAATGGCGCTTTTGGGAGGAATATCAAGTTGTGTCGGAACGATACTTTCTATGCCCTCGCTTATGGGAGATGTTATGGAAAGCGGCGACGGAATGTCAATATCGCTCTCGGCATATACACCCGGAGATTATGCGGGACTTATTGTAATAATATTATCCACCGTAATATTGTTTATCACTATAATATCTGTTTTGTCGGCGTATGCAAAGACGGTCAAGGAAGCGTCAACTCTTGTTTTGCCCGTTATGCTTCTGGTAATGTTCGCAGGGTTATCCTCGATATATTCATCAGAGGCAAAGACTGAAATATATTGGTATCTTGTACCTATACTTAATTCGGTGCAAAGTCTTATAGGCATTTTTGCAAGAAGTACAGGCACTGTAAATATTGCTGTAACGGCAGGAGTAAATATAGTAGTTTCGGCAATTGGAATGCTTATACTCAGACAAATGTTTAACAGCGAGAAAATAATGTTTGCAAGATAAGGAGAGAAATCTATGAAAAACTTACTTCCAAGAACAAAAATGCTTGACGAGGCTAAACAGGTCATAAGAAATAAAGATGTCCCCGAAGCAGAGAATTCAAAGCCTGCGGGTCATAATGCAGTAGTAGAGATACTTATATTTATTGCGGTATTTATAGTGATAGAGATAATATCCTCAATACCGAGCGGAGTTGCCGAAACAATCGATTTGATGTCAAACGAGGAATATATCACACTTACAGAGCAGTTAAATAGCGGTGAGCTTACCATAAATGAGTACAGTGACGCTGTAACGGAGTTAGGTATGGAAATCAGCGGTTCTTTGACTTTACCGGCATTGTTTTTGACATGTATTGCTACTGTTTTGGTAATAGTATTTTGCCGCTTTATAGAGAAAAGAAGTCTGTCCTCTATGGGATTAAGGAAAAGTGGTGCTGTCAAAGAATATTTTGTAGGAATTATAGTCGGAATAGGAATATTCTCGGCGGCAGTAGGCATTTGTCTTGTAACAAACGGCTTGAAATATGACGGTATATCGCAAAATATTAACTTTGGTATGATAGGGTTATTTTTCCTTGCTTTCTTGATACAGGGTATGAGCGAGGAAATAATGTTCAGGGGTTATTTGATGGTATCAGTATCAAGAAGATCACCTATTGCGGCAGCTGTGATTATTTCAGCGGTTCTTTTTGCCTGCGCTCACTTGTTTAATCCGGGAATATCTGTGCTTGCATTTGTAAACCTTGTTTTATTCGGAGTATTTGCAGGAGTTTATATTTTAAAGAGAGGCAATATCTGGGGAGCGTGCGCTCTTCACTCGCTTTGGAACTTTGTTCAGGGTAATTTCTACGGCATTAAGGTTAGCGGAATGAGCGGACTTGATACTGTTATGAATATGACATCGGTAGAGGGTAAGGAACTCATAAACGGTGGTGCATTCGGACTTGAAGGCGGATTGGGTGTAACAATAGTTCTTGTTATAGGAACAGTAATTGTACTTATGACAAAGACAAAGCCCGATGAGCTTGCAGAAGAAATTTAAATAGAAATTATTAACCTCGTATTCTGATGGATACGGGGTTAAATTATTATAGTAAATGACATAATTTTTGACCTGATTTATACTTTAAGTTTTTTAGACCTATGTTACTTTAAACTTTTAACTTTGAGCTTTGAACTTTGAACTGAAATACACTAACCACTATCACACAATAGGATTTTTTCAATGACGTTTATCCTACTTCGGCAAGAAGACTCCGACCTCTATAGGTCGGGGATGAATTGCTGTCAGCCCGTAAGGGCTGAGAACTGCTTGACATCTCAAAAATGCAATGATACAATCTAATTGTAAATATCTGTTGTAACAAGAGGTGAGAAGAATTGAATAAGGCGTATAAATTCAGAATATATCCAAATTCCGAGCAGAGAACAATGCTCTCAAAAACCTTTGGCTGTTCACGTTTGATATATAATCACTA
>CACWKD010000023.1 GCA_902761345.1 uncultured Ruminococcus sp.
GAATAGTGAATAATGAATAATATCGGAAAGCCTACGGCAGAATTAATGAATAACGAATAGTGAATAGTGAATAATGAATAATATCGGAAAGCCTACGGCTTTGAATTTGTATGTTGTTAGTTGTCAGACAAATGTTTCTTTGTACTTCAAACTAAAAACTTTGAACTAATAACATTGAACTAACAACTCAATCCTAACTCAAAAAACAACTCCACTCTCAACTCTCCACACTCCACACTTACAAAAACTCCTCATTCCTTATAAAAAAACAGCGACAGTAATAATACCGCCGCTGTTAATTTCAGTAATTACCTATAATTACCATTCCTCGTCTTCGTCGTAATCGTAGTCGTAATAATCCTCGTCGTAGTAGTCGTCCTCACCGCCGTCATCGTCGTTATTATCGTTGCCGCCGTTGTCGTTTTGTCTGTTCCAGTACTCGTCATCGTCCCAGTAAGGATCTACCTCACCGCCGTCCTCAGTATCTGTATCAGAACCCGATGCTGTTCTTGAACTTGATGTACGATCGCTGTCGCTGTCTGTATCACTGCCGTGTCTTGCGGAAGAATCCGTGTCGCTCGACTTCTTGTCACTGTCTGTATCGCTGCTGTTCGGCATTACAATATCATTAACGCCAAGCGCCCTTACAGCGCCGAGGAACTGAGTATCCACAGCTATATCAAGCGTACCCTCGTCAAACTGCTTCTGATCTGCCGCACTCATCTCGATAATATTAGAAGGAACTACTCCCGCACTTGAATAAGTCTGCTGACCCTTTGTAACATAGTACATATTCGGAATAAGAACATAATCGCCGTTGGAAAGCGGGAACGCCTCGCTTCTTGCACAATCGCCCTTTGTTGTTGTACCGACAATAATAGCCTTGCCGTAAGCGCTGAGTGTTGACGCAAATATTTCTGCAACACCCGATGTATTGCCGTTTACAAGTACAGCTATGTCGTAATCGATCTCACTCTGGTCTGAGGTATAGAGAACAGTTCTGTTGCCGTTCTTGTCAATACCTGCTATTGTTTCGCCCTCGGGCAGCATAACGTCAAGCAGAGCCGCTGCTGTATCAATATCGCCCGATGAGCAGTTTCTGAGGTCAAGCACAAGCATATTTACCTTAGCAACTGTTGACTGGCTGAAATCGTTAAGAGCATTAGTAAACGATGTCTTTGTGGAATTGGAAAAGCCCAAAAACTGCATATAACCGATACCCTTGCCGAAGTTTTTGTAAATGATAGTTTCTCCTGTCGTACCCTTGTTGTAGTTTGCATACTCCTCAGCCGTAAGGTACTTTACAGCGCCATCTCCCAAGCCCTCAACATAACCTTTGCACATACCTGCTGTGAGGTCATTTTGATTGATAGTTCCGAGGTAATTATCCTTAATAATTTTTGAAACCTCGTCAATAAGCGCATTGCTGTCGGCTGCCGAAGTTGTATCGGTTACGTTTTTCACCTTATTGCCCGCAATAAGAAATCCTGCCGTAAATGCAATTGCCGCCGCTACCAAAACACACGTCAATGCAAAACCGAAAGTTGTCTTTTTTCTCATCATCTGAAAATGTCACTCCTCAAATAAAATTTATATAATTTACATATTGGGATACTCTGTCATGGGGTTATACTTCTCACCGTAAAGTCTTGTTTCAAAGTGCAGGTGCGCCCCTGTTGACCAGCCTGTCGAACCGACATAGCCTATTACCTGTCCTTTTTGAACGTAATCTCCCGATGAAACAGTCAAAGACGTCATATGAGCATAGAGGGTTGCTTTGCCGTCGCCGTGGTCTATCATAATATAGTTGCCGTAACCGCCTCCGCAGCCGCAGCTTCCATCCTTGCCGTAATTATGTACGCAATCATCGTTTGACAGCACAACCGTTCCCGATTCTGCCGCAACTATCTCCGCATTCATTATAGAACCGTCTGCAATATCTATCGCGCCGTGATTATAAGTATCTCTGTCCTCATTCCATACGGAAGTAAGGTTGTAATGTCCCGGTACAGGCCACACATATCCCGACGCCGCAACAGGCTGTATCTGCTCGGAGGACGTACTCTCCTCACTTGAAAAAACCTCCTGTGAAGATATTACCTCAGACTCCTCGGGTTCTTCCGGTTCTTCGGGTTCCTCCGGCTCATAGTAGTAAGATGTATCTTCGTCCTCGGAATCATCTTCTTCATAAAGAGATGTAACTGTTTCCTCATAGCGGCTTGTCGTCACGGCTGATGATACAGATGAGCTGCTACTTGCCGTATGGGTTGTACTCTGCGTCTTTGAAGATGATGACGCCGCCTTTTTACTCTCCGCAAGCTTAGCCTCTGCCTCGCTTCTCAGCTTTGCGTTCTTTTCCTGAGCCGCCTTGTCTGCGTAGTATGCCTTGATCTGATCCTCGACAGCTTTACGCTCCTCGTTTGTTTCATCTAAGTGATCCTGCGCGCCTGCGTTGCTTTCGTAGAGGTCATTGAGCAAAGCCTGATTTTCCTCCATTAGCTGTGATATTTCGTCCATTCTTGTGGCAAGCTTCTTTTGCTCGTCTTCAAGCTTGGTTTTTGAATCATCAAGCATACTCTTCTTTTTATTTATAACATCAATATCGTTTTGCAGTTTGTCAATGAGCTTTCTGTCCGAATTTGACATATACGCTACAAGCTCCACCTTATCGACAAAATCCTCAAAATTCTTTGCTCCGAGTATTATTTCAAGAGAGGTAGTTTCTCCCGAAATATACAGCACTCTAACCCTCTGTTTAAGTCCCGTTATACGCTCGGAGATTTTATCTGTTGAATCCTTTATATCGCTTTGCAGGGCTTGTATCTCCGTACTTAACCTTTCGATCTCCGCACGTCCGTCATATATCTGCTGATTGAGCACGGTTATTTTATTGCGTAAAGCCTCCTGATACTCCTCCTGTTTTGCAATATCGCTTGCGGTCTGATCTATAACAGCCTGATACTCTTTTGCTTCTTTATCAAGCTCCTTTTGCTTTTTCTCATAGTCCGAGAGAGTATCGGCAGAGCCTATCAATGCGCTCAAACAGCCTATAACCGTAAGTGTTATACAGCCTGCTGCAATTTTTCTCATAAGCTTACCAGCCAAGTATCTCTCCTCCCTCCATTTTGAGGTAACGTCCGATTGAAATTCCCGCGCCTATCGCACCGATAACTATACCCAGCACAATAAACGCAAGCGTCATCTGAAATGCAACATCGGAATAGTTTATCTTTGAGAATGGGATTATATACTGCACAGCAACTATCATACCATTATACAGGAACGCTATAATTCCCGAGGACAATAATCCTGCAATAAGTCCCAAAACTTCACCCTCTATAATAAAAGGAATTCTAATAAACCAGTTCGTAGCGCCGACAGACTTCATAATGCTTATTTCAAATCGTCTTGAATACATAGTCATTCTTATCGAGTTGCTTATAATAAACAGGGAAATAAGCGCAAGCACAATTACTATCCAAAGTCCTATCTGAGTTACAAGCTCATTCAGACTTGTAAGCTTGCTTGCAACGTCGCTTCTGTCCGATACTTTATATACGCCCTGTGTGTTTACGATCTTCTCGACTGTTTCGTCATACTGAGCAAGATTTTCCATAGTTATATGGAACGCATGAGGTAAAGGATTGTTATCTCCCTGAAGCTCCTCAAACAAATTACCGAGTTCCGCTTCAAGTTCCTTTATCGCCTCATCTTTAGAATAAAATTCACATTCCGAAACATTCTCTATATTTCTAAGTTCAGGGCCTATCTCCATAACTGCCTGAAGCTCGTTTACATCGTCATTAAGAAACACCGTTACTTGATTATCCTTGCCCACGGAATTAACCACGCTTGTCACATTAAGCGACAACAGCACTGCAAGTCCCGTCATAAGCAGGCACGACACAAGCACACCGATAGACGCAAGCGACATCATACGGTTGTTCCATACGTTTTTAATTCCCTCTTTCACAAGGTAGCCGATACCTTTCATTCGTCATCAGCCTCCCCCTCTGTGATTGCCTTGAGAACCTCTTCGTTCAGCTCGTCTACCGAAACATCTGAGATCTCCTCTGCTATTTCCTCAGGGATAACGGCAAGATCCTCCTCTGCAATTGCAATAGGAACATTAGTTTTTTCGGTAACCGCACCGCTGTCGGCTGTTACCTTTCCGCCGTTTATCTCTATTACTCTGTTCTTAAACTTATGCACAAGCTCATGCTCATGCGTTACAACAATAATGGTTGTACCCTGCTTATTTATCTCGTTGAGAAGCTCTATTATCTCGAACGACATTTCAGGGTCTATATTACCCGTAGGCTCGTCTGCAATTATTATAGACGGGTTATTGACCAAAGCTCTGGCTAAGCTTACTCTCTGCTGTTCGCCGCCCGACAATTCGGCAGGACGGCACTTTGCCTTGTCTTTCAGTCCTACGAGTCCCAAAATATACAAAACTCTTTTCTTTACTGCTTTTGGTCTTGCTCCTATTACTCTCATGGCAAACGCCACATTATCGAACACCGTCATCTTATCTATAAGGCGGAAGTCCTGGAACACAATACCCATTGTACGTCTGAGATACGGCACTTTACGCCGTTTCATTGTAGTAGTATTTATGCCGTTTACAAAGATTTCTCCCTCGGTCGGCTGTTCCTCCTTCATAATGAGTTTAAGGAACGTACTTTTGCCCGCACCTGACGCTCCCACTATAAAGACAAACTCGCCTTTTTCGATATTTATATTAACATGGCTGAGAGCCTGCGTACCGTTGGGATAAGTCTTTGATACATCTTTGAATTGAATCATAAAAATTTGCCTTTCTAAAAAATACAAACCAAAAGGGGAGTATCATACGAAATGTTAGGAACAACCTCATTCTCTTCTATCATACTCCCCGAAGTTTCGTATTAATACTTAACAGGATTAGCTGTAAGATACTTCTTAACCATAAGGGCTACCTTGAATACGATAGCGTCCTCGAACTCTCTCAAATCAAGTCCTGTAAGCTTTTTGATTTTCTCCAGTCTGTACACAAGTGTGTTTCTATGTACAAACAGCTTTCTTGAAGTTTCGGAAACATTCAAGTTGTTCTCAAAGAACTTCTGAATTGTAAACAAAGTTTCCTGATCAAGCGATTCGATAGAACCTTTCTTGAACACTTCATTTAAGAACATTTCGCAAAGGGTCGTGGGGAGCTGATATACAAGTCTTGCGATACCAAGGTTATCGTAGCTTGCAATTGTACGCTCCGTATCAAACACCTTTCCAACCTCTAACGCTACCTGAGCCTCTTTAAACGAATGAGCAAGCTCCTTTACGCCCACAACAGCCGTACCTATACCAACAACGCAGTGTGTATAAAACTCGCTTGACAATGTATCAACGATCGAGCTTGCAAGCTTTTCGAGGTCTTTTGAGTCGATACCTGCCTTAACTTCTTTTACAAGTGCAATATCGTTCTCATTGATGTTGATAACAAAATCCTTTGACTTATCGGGGAAAAGGTTCTGTATAACGTCATAAGCGGAAACATCTGTCTTTGATGTGATCTTGATAAGCATACATACTCTCGTTACCTCTGAGCTGAATCTCAGTTCTCTTGCCTTCAGATAAATATCGCCCGGCAGGATATTATCGAGAATAACATTTTTGATAAAGTTTCCTCTGTCGTATTTTTCATCGTAATACTGTTTAATGCTGCTGAGCGATACTGCAAGGAGCTGAGCATATTTCTGAGCAATATCATCGCTGCCCTGTACAAACACAGCATATTCCGAGCGTGAGTTTGTGCCGAACGCTTTGAATGTATGCCCGTTGATAACGAACGGAGCAGATGAACTGAGTGTTTCCGAAGTAATGCTGTCGTTTACCTCGCCAATTCTTCCAAGCTCACTGCAAGCGATAACGACGCTTGTTTCGTCTATAACGCCGATAGTTCTGTCGATAGCATCTCTCATCTGATGAATAACACCCTGAAACAGTCTGTTTGACATAAGTCGATCCCTCTTTTTCTCAAAATTTTAATATAGAACACGTCTGCAAATATAATTTAGTCAATGGTTTCAATATTGTAATAAACAATGTGCAAAACAACCTATTATTGTATTTAATGATACACAATTTTGAAATAAAATGCAACAGTTTCACGATAAAAATATTGATTTTTCCAAAAATTTTCGTTAAAACACGAAGAAAATCATACCGAAACGGATATTTTGCACTCTAAACACCGAAACTGCACACCTCTCCAATATTATTTTAATACAATTCTACACCAAAATTATTATGAGATTTTGAATTTTCGCTATATTTTTTTAGAAGATTAGGACTTTTTTAAAATTATTTTTGCCGTACCTGCCGCTTTGGCGAGTTCAAAGTTGTTAGTTTATAGTCCAAAGAGTATAGTTCAAAGTTGTTAGTTGGTAGATTTTAGTTTTTAGACAAATGTTGCTTTGAGCTTTCCCTAACTTCTCATTCAGACCGTGCGAAAACCAATAAACATATGAAAAATTAAGATTAATAATACTCCCTCCGCCACTTCGCTTCGCTCAGTGCCACCTCCCTCAAAGAGGGCGGCAAAAAAAGGCTCCCTCGCTGAGGGAGCTGTCAGCGTAGCTGACTGAGGGCGTTTTATTAAGATAAAAATAATATTATTTTTTTAAATGCCTTTTTGCACAGTCCTAATTCCTAACTCCCAAAATCCTGCGAACTAATTAAAAAGCTAAATTTCAACAAATCTATTGTATTAATCACAAATTTATATTATACTATAAGTTGAACTATTATATTATCTTGGAAAAACCGTCGAAAGGAATACCCAAATGAGTAATTATTCACACAGAGGATATGCCCAGAGAACAAGCGGTTACAGCCGCAGACGTCATAAAGGCTCGGGCTTTCGCAGAAAAAATAAACACCCCGACGCTTTGAAAAAAATACTTATAGCTGCTGCCGCCGTATTGGTTTGCGGACTTATTTTTATTTTTGTAAGGTACTTCGGCTCGTTTGTAAGCTCGTTTAAAAACGGAGAACAGCCGCCTGTTCAGACTGTTGATACTCCCGTACAGACTGCTACTTCCGACTTGCCCGAGGGGTATTACGATAAGGTAGATAATAAAGTATTTGTGTCGGAAGGCTCGGCTTACCTTATGTTTAAAGGTATAGACAAAACCGCTCAGAACTACGCCGCCGTGCTAAACAGTATCGCTTCTTCTATGAGCGATGATGTAACACTGTACAATATGGTCATACCTACCAATACAGAGTTTGGGTTAGCGGAGAATTTGAGGGACGCAAGCAACTCCCAAAGATATAACCTTGACCTTATTTCATCTTCTTTGATGTACAATGTACATAGTATCGATATTTACAATACCCTCGATAAACACAAAGACGAGTATATCTATTACCGCACAGACCAAAACCTTACTTCTCTTGGCGGCTATTACGCATACCTCGATTATGTGCAGAATATTAAATCTATCGAGTCAAACGATACTCCCGTTTATTCGCTTGACAAGCTTTCGGAAAAACAGGGAGTTATCAGACATTTTGAGGGAGAACTTCTTAAAAGAACAGTTGACGAGAACACTCAGCCTCACGGTAATCAGGAGCTGTTTAATAATGCCGATACTATCGTATATTATAAACTCCCCGTGCATTACGGCTGTTTCAGAGTTGATACGGTAAAGGGCGAGTATATAGAAAAAGACCTCTTTACGGAAGAGGACGTAAAAACAGACCCGCTGAGCGTGTTCCCTGCAAGAAATACCGAATTTATGGTTGCGACAAACCTCGAAAATAAAACCGAGGATAAGCTGCTCATCGTTAAAGACCACGCCGCCGAGCCTGTTATCGGGTATCTGATACCGTGTTACAGAGAGGTGCATATTGCAGACGCAGAGCTTTACAAGGGCGGTCTTACGCAGTATATAAGAGATAATAAAATAACTGATGTCCTTGTCATAAACGGCATTGACGACGCTAATAATACGCTGTATTGTCAGAGATTGAGGGATTTGTTTGACAGTAGTATCACAGATTAATAAATACGAAAAAAACAGTACGGGGGGTGACAGTATGCTCGGCAGGAAAATAGACGTACATATTATGTCTTATATTCCGTCGGCAGGTTTGTACAGGGGATACTTCCTGTGGGGCGCGCATAGGAGAAGCGTTTACCTTTTGAGCCACGATAAGCCGTCGGATACCGTCCACTCTACCGTCATAGCAATAGCACAGCTAAAGGGGACTTCTCAGACTAAGCTTATCGCTGCACCTGAGGGACAAATATATTATGAACCCCTTATAAAAAAACGCCTGAAACGTATGAGGAGCTTTCGAGTTGTAAGGGTAAGCTGCCTTTATGAAAAATCCTGCGGTGCGTTGGTGTTTTACAGAGCGCCCGAGGAAATCAAAGTCCTGCTTGTAAAAAATAAAAACGGCAAGTATTGGTCATTTCCGAAAGGTCACGTAGAACTGGGCGAAAACGAAAAGCAGACCGCCGCAAGAGAGATAAAAGAAGAAACAAACCTCGATGTAAAAATACACCCGGGTTTCAGAGAAACAAGCGACTACTGTCCTTTCGGTAAGGTAAGAAAAAGAGTTGTGTTCTTTTTGGCGGAGAGCTTTACCGATGACGTACATATTCAGGAAAGCGAAATTGATTATTTTATATGGGTGTCATTTGAACAGGCAAGGCAGATGTGCAGCTACGAAAACGATTTGCGTGTTATAGATAAAGCAGAGCGTTATCTGGGCGGTATGCCTGTTGCGTGAGGTGAGAAGTATGGCTGAGATAACACCTAAAGAACGCGCGGATATGGCTGTACAGGCTTTGAAACAGGAGTACCCCGACGCAATATGCTCGCTTGTTTATACAGACCCATTTCAGCTTCTTGTTGCAACAAGGCTTGCCGCTCAGTGTACGGACGCAAGAGTAAATATGGTTACTCCTGCATTGTTCGAGAGGTTTCCGACAGCAGAAGCTTGTTCACAGGCAAATGTTTCAGATGTAGAGGATCTGATCAAAAGCTGCGGACTGTACAAAACCAAAGCAAGAGATATTGTGCAGATGTCTAAACAGATCACAGAGGATTTTGGCGGAGAAATTCCCGATACGATAGAAAAGCTCACCACACTTGCGGGTATCGGAAGAAAAACAGCTAATCTTGTAGTGGGCGATATTTACGGAAAACCTGCGGTTGTTGTGGATACACATTGTATCAGGATTACTTCAAGACTCGGGTTTCATAATATTAAGGACGCTAAGAAGATAGAGTTTATTTTGAGAGATTTACTTGACCCGAACGAGTCGAATGATTTTTGTCACAGGCTGGTACTTCACGGCAGGGCAGTTTGTACGGCAAGAAATCCGAAATGCAGCGAGTGCTGTATGAGGGAGTTTTGCAAAAGCAGTAGAGGGAAACAATGAATGGTGAATAATTAATAATATCGGAAAGCTTATAGTCCAAAATCTAAAATTAAAGTATAATATTAAAATTTCAACTTTCAATTACACTTACTAAATCTTGATCTTGAAAGGAGATATAATATTATGAAAAACAGATTTTTT
This sequence comes from uncultured Ruminococcus sp., assembly GCA_902761345.1. Lineage (GTDB taxonomy): Bacteria > Bacillota > Clostridia > Oscillospirales > Acutalibacteraceae > RUG592. Next base: position 9,578 of record CACWKD010000023.1, read on the forward strand.
CTCAAACCCTTGGCGGCAGTGCTGCTTGGCGCTTTAATTATGCCGCTTACTGCGTGTGACGGGGTGTCGGAACAGGTTAAAAAAGCCGTTGAGGAAACTGCTATCCCCGGTACTGTTACTGCTGCGGCAGAGGGAGATAATGCTCCCGTTATAGATAAAAAATCTTTCGGTTGGGTGTCGGAGTACGGCAACTTAAGACTTGATATGCCGCAAACACACCTTGATACGGAAAGTGTTTACAAGAATATCAAGTACGATACAAAGTTTTTTTACGGCGATTACTGTTCTGAAAATATGTACGAGGACGGAAGTTTTTCACTCGAAGCAAAAGGCGCAAAGGAGTTCTTCAACTCACATAAAACGGTAGAATATAAATATCTTAACTGTAATGTGAATTATCTTCCCGTAAAACTCGAACTCTCCGATTACAGTCAAAATATATACCTCTGTTCGGACAGCGAAAATAACAAAGCTTATATAATAAGGGGTACGTTTGAAGTTAAGGAAAATCAGCTTGTGTTTACCCCGGAGGACAGATATAAGTTTGACGAACCGTTTGTGTATGATTTCTCATTCAAGGGTACGCACCTTACTTTGTCAAACGGCTCTGAAAGTGTTGAACTCAATTCCTCAGACTTTATAAAAACGGCTGAAAACCATTATATCTCTATCAGCAGCGAGGCAGACGGAGATACTCTTGACGGTATCAAGTCAATTAGTATATCGAAATTTTCGTCAAGTCAATTCTGTTCCCTTGAGGTTGACGGATACGACAAAAGAATAAGAAATGTTGCGGCTTACCTGGGCGAGGACGGCAGATTTAACTTCTCTTGGGCAGATAATGACGGTACTGTACACGCTTATGAAATGGTATATTTCTACCTCGATTCAAGCGGTCTTATTCTTACAGACGGCGAAAATGTCTATCGTTACACTAAACGCTGATTACGGGGAGGACGCAAATTATGGAAAAGAATTATTTAAGACTTACGGCAGCTGCTTTGGCTTCGGTAATGCTCATCTCTGTATGCGGCTGTTCGGATAAGACCTCGACAGGTACAAAGGATAAGAAATCAAACGGCAATAATACGTCTGTTTCAGATGTCATCGATAACGGCGGTAAAGGGACAGAAGAAAACGGTACGGGAGAAGAAAGTCCGTCCGATAATACTTCTCCCCTTACCTACTCGGAAAATCCGTACAGAAATTTTCAGCTTTACACAAATTTTGAGGACTATGTTTTTTCCGAACACCTTGACCCGAAACAGATATACGATAACCTTACATATTCTCCGCAAATGTTCTACGGAAACTATATTAAAGAGGATCTTATGGATAAAGAGGACAGGTATATCTCGTCAACATCGGATCTTTTTAAAAGCTATGCCGCAAGCGCAAAGTATATGACGCTTTCCCTTGATGATAAGTACAACGAGGGCGAAACATACGATATTGAAGTCGGTACTCTGCCAATAGAGTTTTCGGCAGGAAATCATTCGGGTTACTCTCTCGGTAAACTCAGAAAAATCAGCAAGTATAACTGGATAAGCTTTACTGTTCCGAAAAAGAGCGGCGATGATTATTACCCATACGAAATGACAGGCGCTTACTATATTGACGGTCATAAGCTTGTGTTTACTCCGCTTACCAATATTGAGTATAACGAGGATTATACAGAAGTAGTTGAGTACAATCTTTCCGATAAAAATATAGAGTTTGAGTTTGAGTTTACGGGCGGCAGGGTCACTCTTACAAACTCAGACGGCGACAGCGTTACTCTTGACGCTAAAAGACTCACCGAAACTTACCATAATATGAGTATTAACTGTTATGCAGCGTCGGACGATAACACGATAGATGATATTTGCGGATTTAATTTAGCTAAATTTATGTATTCCGATGAGATAAATGTTATTTCTATGGTTTATCTTGAAAACGAGGACGATGACTATTATTTTAAAAACTATCCTAATCTTGTTGCGCACTTCAACGAGAACGGTATAATGAATTTCTCGTGGGCTGAGATAGACGGTACACCTCATGTGTATGAGTTTGTATATTTCTTCTGCGGTGATGACGGACTTATACTTACAGACGGTACAAACACCTACAAATATACGGCTTCATACTCCGATTATCAGTTGGGTGCTGACGTTGAAACTACCAACGAGGAAACCCTCGGAAAACTCGATCAGGGAAAAGTTGCCGCTATTGCAGACAAGAAAAAGAATCTCATGGAGGAGCTTATGGCGGCTTTTGAAAAGGAGGGTATCAGCGTAGAGGCTAACAACGATACGGGCGAGATCATGATGGATTCATCTGTGCTTTTCGGAGTGGATCAGTATGAGATAACAGAGAGCGGACAGGAGTTCTTAAAGAAATTCATCAAGGCGTATTCGTCTGTAATTCTGAAAGATGATTACGATGGCTTTGTATCAAAAATAATGGTTGAGGGTCACACAGACTCAACAGGTGAGAGAAGTCATAACGAGGAACTTTCAAATAAACGTGCCGAGGAAGTTATGAAATACTGCTTGTCTGATAAGGCAGGAATTGACAAGAGCGTTAAGGAAGATATGTCTAAGCTTATGGAAGCGATAGGCTATGCCGACGACTATCCTATCTTTGACGAGAGCGGAAAAGAGGATCAGGCTAAATCAAGACGTGTATCATTTAAGTTCGTAATAGATATGGAAAACGCCGCAAAGCTTGATTCCATTGAACAAAGAGAAGCCGACTTTGAGGAATAACAAAGAGTAAATAGTATAATTATTTAGTTCTATTTAGTTCAAAGCTTATAGTCCAAAGTTTGCATAGTTATAGTTTTTAATTATTTCTATGCTGAACTTTGGACTTTATTAATTACTCAACTTAAAACTCAGAACTTTGAGCTTTGAACTAATTCCTAAATTCCTCATTCCAACAACTCCACACTTCACTCTCCACTCTCCACACTTTAACAAGCTTCTAACTCCCCAAATGGTGATTTTACCCAAAAATATAAATAGTATTCCGTATCATTTCAACAAGTAAATATCAGACTTTTTCTTGAAATAGCACTTTTTTTGTGATAACATATAAAAGTGTTAAATTGATACATAATAATTAGGAAGCTATTAAACGAAAGGGGAATTTTTAATGTGCGGTATATGCGGATTTACGGGTAATATCGAAAAAAGAAGCGAGATACTCCGTAATATGGCGGACGTCATCACTCACAGAGGTCCCGACAGCGACGGCTACTATACAAACGATAAAATTTCAATGGGATTTCGACGTCTGAGTATTATCGATCTCGACGGCGGCAGCCAGCCTATTTATAATAAGGATAAAAGTATGGTGCTTACCTTTAACGGTGAGATATACAACTATAAAATTCTGAGAAAAGAACTCTGTGACAAGGGATACGAATTCTATACTCAGACCGACAGCGAGGTTATTCTGCACGGCTTTGAGGAATGGGGCGAAAAAGTTCTCGACAAACTCAGAGGTATGTTCGGCTTTGCTATATATAACAGTAAGGACGGCTCGCTTTTTATAGCAAGAGATTTCTTCGGAATTAAACCTATGCACTATGCTCAGGTTGGAAAGCATTTTGTGTATGGCTCGGAGATAAAAAGCATACTCGAATTTCCTCTCTATCAAAAGAAATTTAACGCTAAAACTCTCGACAACTACCTGTCTTTCCAGTATGCGCTCCCCCCCGAAACATTCTTTGAGGGAATATACTGCCTGCTCCCGGGTCATTATCTTTGGTACAAGGACGGCAAAATTACTACACACAGATACTGGGAAGCTACCTTTGAGCCAAACGAGGAGCTTACAGAGGACGAGGCTGTTGATAATATAGAAAAGGCATTCGAGGAGTCTGTAAACGCCCACAAGATCAGTGACGTTGAGGTTGGGTGTTTCTTGTCAAGCGGTGTTGACAGCAGCTACGTTTCCACATACTTTGCAGATCAGAAAACCTTTACGGTAGGATTTGATTTCGGTGAAAAGTACAACGAGATAGACTGGGCAAAAGGACTTTCAGAAAAAATAGGAGTTGACCATAAGTATAAAATAATATCCTCAGAGGAGTTCTGGGGCAATATCCGCAAGGTTCAGTATCACATGGATCAGCCGCTTGCAGACCCGTCCTGTATAGCGTTATACTTTGTGTCCAAGCTTGCAAGCGAGTATGTAAAGGTTGTGCTTTCGGGAGAGGGCGCAGACGAGCTTTTCGGCGGATATACTATTTACAATGAGATAAACTCTCTGAGAGGTTATCAAAAGCTGCCTTTGGGACTGAGAAAATTCCTCGCGGCTCTTGTAAGACCTCTGCCGAAATTCAAGGGCAGAAACTTTATTTTAAGAGGCGCTTTGAGCGTTGAGGAGCGTTTTATCGGTAATGCGTTTATGTTCAACAAAGCTGAGAAACAGAAGATACTCAAAGATACATCTATCGCACACGAACCGCAGGAATATACTAAGCAGTATTACGATCGTGTAAGCGACTATGACGACATTACAAAAATGCAGTACCTCGACATCAATACATGGATGGTAGGAGATATTCTGCTGAAAGCGGACAGAATGTCTATGGCAAATTCTCTTGAACTGCGAGTACCGTTCCTTGATAAAGAGGTGTTCTCCGTTGCAAGAACTATCCCGTATAAGCTCAGAGTAAACAGCGAGAACACAAAGTATGCTATGCGTAAAGCTGCACTTCGTCATATGCCCAAAGCCTCGGCAGAGAAGAAAAAGTTAGGTTTCCCTGTTCCAACGAGAGTATGGCTAAAGGACGAGAAGTATTACAATATAGTAAAAGAGATGTTTAACTCTGATACCGCAAAGAAGTTTTTCAACAGCGAGGAGATAATAAAGTTCCTTGACGATCACTATAACGGAAAAGAGGACAACAGCCGTAAGGTATGGACTGTATACATCTTCCTTGTATGGTATGAAATATATTTCGGCAGTGATAAGGTTACAGCACCCGAAGGCTACGAGCCGAAGAAATAATGAATAAATAGTTATAGTAAACTTCTATTATTCACTATTCATTAATCCCACTTTTCCCCTGTACTTTTTGTACGGGGGCTTTGTTTTTGTTTTAATGAGGAATGCAAATTGTGGAAAAAAGCATTTTTACAAAATATTAATACTATTTTTATCTAAATTGATAAAAACTCCCTCAGTCAGCTACGCTGACAGCTCCCTCAAAGAGGGAGCCATTAAAGCCTTCCTCTTTGAGGAAGGTGGCACGCCGTAGGCGTGACAGAAGGAGTAAAAAGCATAAATCAGTCATTCAAAAAAATGATACAAGTGTATATTACACTAAGGTGATGACATTGTATAAGATGTAAGGAGCGATTATATGACTTATAAAAAAGAAATCTCCGAAAACTCATACCGTGCATTTATTGCAGGCTATAAATCATCGGAGATATGCTTATATGACAGCGATTGTCAAAAACTCAAAGCAGGCGATACTGTTTTATTAACATTCAGAAAAAATAATGTGGAAAAGACAGTCCGCAAAATAACCGTTTACCCCGATATGACTGCCCTCTACAATAACGCTCAAATGCTAAAATGCGGCTACACTCCGTTTACTCTCAGGGAGCGTTCACCACACGATGCAGAAAAATATTTCACAAAAAATGAACTCACAAAATATTATGTTGCGTATATCGAATTTGAAGAAATACCGTTACAGCGATTTCTTGCAGGACACTCGGGTGCTTTGCCCGACTGCTCAAACTACGAAACAGCACTTGCAGAAATAAAAAGCGGCAGAAAAACCACCCATTGGATATGGTACGTTTTTCCGCAAATAAAAGGGCGTACTATTGATGATGTAACAGAATATTACGCACTTGACGGCAGAAAAGAAGCGGAACTGTTCCTATCCCACCCAATACTCGGACAAAGACTTATCGAGATAACTAATACCCTTATGACGCTTGACGCATACGATCTCGTGTCAATATTCGGTATGGTTGACGCATTCAAGGTAGTCGCCTGTATGACGCTGTTTGACAGTATTTCAGAAAACACAACGCTTTTCAGTGACGTTCTTGATAAATATTTTTTCGGTAACAGGGACAGCGACACACTCAGGCTTATTTAGAATTAGGAGCTGGGAGTTAGGAGTTAGGAATGAGGTGTTAGCTCAAATATTATTCATTATTCATCATTCAATATTCATTACTTCTGCCGCAGGCTTTCCGATATTATTCACTATTCATTATTCAATCTTCATTATTCATTATTACCGTGTGGATTTTTTTAATTAGTAGTGATAAGCTAGGAAATCCTCATTCCAAATACTCCCTCACCCTTGCATACAGCATTTCGTCAACTATCGCCTCTATAAGTATGCCGTCGGGCGTATATTCCTCGGATAAAAGCGTAGCATTTTGACGTATCTGTGCCGCAATTCCTGCCTTGTCAAACGGAAGAAGAATTTTTACTTTCTTTACTCTGACAGGCAGGTTATTCTCTATCGCCGAGAGTAATTCTTCTATACCGATACCTTTTTTTGCACTGATATGAACAGCGTCCGACACCTGAGAAACAAACTCCCCCTGAGGTACAAGGTCACATTTATTAAACACTGTAACTATCGGCGTATCAGCGCAGCCTAAGCTTTCAAGCAGTTCTTTAGTGACATTAAGGTGTAAAAGTGCCTCGTCGCTTGATAAGTCGCATACATTCAGAATAATATCAGCCTCGGCAGCCTCCTCTAATGTCGAACGAAAAGCCTTTACAAGATGATGAGGCAGACGTCTTACAAGTCCTACCGTATCAATAAGCATTACTGTAACACCGTTGGGCAGCTTTAACGCACGAGAGGTTGGGTCAAGCGTTGCGAAAAGTTGGTCTTTCTCCAAAACTCCTGCGTCTGTAAGATAGTTCATAAGGGTGGATTTTCCTGCGTTAGTATAGCCCACAATAGCAACTGTGATAACTCCGTCCTTTTTGCGGCGTTTTCTCAGTTGTTCACGGTGACGCTCAATCTCGTTTAGCTGTTCCTGTATAGCGTCTATCTTTCGTCTTATATGACGTTTGTCGGTTTCGAGTTTGGTTTCACCCGGTCCTCTTGTACCTATACCGCCGCCAAGCCTTGACATCTGCACACCCTTACCTGTTAATCGCGGGAGCATATATCTGAGCTGTGCGATTTCTACCTGAAGCTTACCCTCTTTAGAATTTGCCCTCAGAGCGAAAATATCCAGTATCAGCATAGTTCTGTCTATTACTCTCACATCTGTTTCGTCCTCAATATTTCTCAGCTGATTTGGAGTAAGCTCACAGTCTGCTATTATCAGGTCTATTTCCTGAGCTGAGCATATTTCGCAAAGTTCAGTGAGCCTGCCCGTGCCTATATAAGTTGCCGAAACCGGCTTTTCAAGCTTTTGTATAAACGAGCCAATAACCTCCGCACCCGCACTCTCAGCCAATGCGTACAACTCATTCATCGAGCTTTCTGCGTCAAAATTTCCGTCATCTACGCTTATCAAAAACGCTCTCTGTGCCTTTTGTTCGTTTTCAAAGTATTCCATAATTTTCTCCCTTTCTGCGATATTAGTTTGTAGTTCAAAGTTCATTCCTAACTCCTCGTTCCACACTCCACACTTTAATAAACTCCACTCTCCAAACTCCAAACTTTAATAAACTCCACACTTTAATAAACCCCCTGTGTAAAATCTCTGCCGCACTTCTGAACTGTCGGAGTAAACAGTCCGTACAAGTCGGTTACTCGGCATTCAAGCTCAAAAAGCTCTCTACCCTTGTCGTTGAGCTTGCCTTTATCTCTTGCAGGGGACATTATTACAGGCAGACCTGCTGTTTTGTTAATTTCCCTCAGCACATCTATACCTCGCTTATTAAAAGCAAGAGCCCTGATATACTGTGGCTCTGTCTGTGCGATTTCCTTTGTAATACCAAGATATGCACACATTACGCCCCTGCTTAATCTTGCGTAGGTGTAACGCTTGCACTTAACACTCTGTATTATTTCTTCAATCGAGCTATATTCCCTTACCGCTTTATAAAGCCTGTTTTCAAGACCCTCGCTGATATGGGGTGTTTTTCTCCAATCATCGGGCGATAATCTCCTCAATGCCTGCAAAAAACCTCTCTCGTTATTCTGTAATCGTGCGGGGCTGCTGCCACAGCAAATACTTTTGTCTATTATATCACAAACGGTTTTCGGAATAAAGTCCTTGTAAGCAGTATCGTTTGACAATATCTTTTCTCTGATAAAAGACGCAGAGGCATATTCTCCGCACGTCTCAGAGGCATTATGTCCGACGCCTTTTCTCAGTACGGCACAAGGTGTAATACTGCTCGAAATTGCATTCAACGCACGAATATACTCTATACCCAAAGTATTGTTAGGCATACTCAAAACGTCTGCGCAGTCATCTGAGTAAATCTCCCGTACAGCAGTATGCAAAGCACGGGGGTGACTGTAACCTTTGGACGCAAGCTCTTTGATGCGTTCGTAAACTTTACCCGAAGATACCGCCTCGGCAGTTTTCATAAGAAGTTCGGTATCCTCGCATTCTGTGCCGAAATAGAGCTTATCAATACAGCCGCACAAATCGAGAGTTTTAACTGCGCCGTACGCAAACCACTCTGCGCTTGAAAGTGAATAGATACACGGCAGTTCGATAATGAGATCAACTCCGTTTTGTACGGCAGCCCTTGCACGCAGAAATTTATCTAAAACGGCAAACTCGCCCCTCTGTACCACATTACCGCTCATAATACCGACAAAATAGTCGTCACCGTTACTTTTTGCATAATCTGCAAGATATTTATGTCCGTTATGGTATGGATTATACTCGCATACCGTTGCTGAAATCTTCATATAATGATCCTTTTGCAAACTAATTATAAAAATTTTAAATAAAAATATTGAAATTTTCTTCTCTTTGTAATATTATATAATATGAATAGTTATGTTTCAAGAAAAAAATTTAAGGAGATGTAAAATTGAAAGTTTTAGTTATCAACGCAGGAAGTTCATCGCTGAAATATCAGCTTATTGATATGGACAACGAGCAGGTTATTGCAAAGGGAAATTGCGAGAGAATAGGAATAGACGGAATTTTCGGCTATAAAACATCGGACGGTACTTCTATCGAAAAGAATGTAGAAATGCCCGATCACCGCGCAGCATTTATGCAGGTAAAGGACGCGCTCACAGACAGCGAAACAGGCGTAATTAAAGACCTTGCGGAAGTATCGGCTATCGGTCACAGAATTGTGCAGGGCGGCGCATTGTTCAGCGAGTCGTGTATCGTTACAGAGGACGTTATAAAGGGCATTGAAAGCCTTATTCCGCTTGCACCTCTCCACAACAAAGGTCACGTACAGGCTATCAGAGCGTGTATTGAGGTATTCGGCGAGGCTGTTCCCGAGGTAGTAGTGTTTGATACGGCATTCCACTCAACTATGCCTGAGAAAGCATTTATCTATCCTATTCCGTATGAGTATTACGAGAAGTACCAGATCCGCCGTTACGGTTTCCACGGAACATCTCACAGATATGTTAGCGGTAAGTGCGCCGAGCTTATGGGCAAGGATATTAAGGATCTGAAGCTTATCACTTGCCACATCGGTAACGGTTCGTCTATTACAGCTATTGACGGCGGCAAAGTTATAGATACAAGTATGGGACTTACTCCGCTTGACGGCTTTATGATGGGTTCTCGTACAGGTACGCTTGATCCGTCTGTTGTAACATTCATCGAGGAAAAAGAACACCTCAGCCCCTCCGAAATGGACACACTCCTCAACAAGAAGTCGGGTCTTTTAGGCGTATCGGGTATTTCCACAGACGACAGAGATGTTACAAAGGCTGCAGAAGAGGGTAATCCCCGTGCTTTGCTTGCACACGATATTCTCAGATACGAAATTGCTAAGTTCATCGGCGGTTATTATGTAGCGCTGGGCGGCTGTGACGGTATGGTATTTACAGCAGGCTTGGGAGAAAATCAGGCGCATCACCGTCAAGCTATCTGCGATTATCTCAGCTGTCTTGGAGTAAAGCTTGATAACGAAAAGAATGAGGAAATGATAAGAGGAAAGTGCGGAAAGATTTCTGCCGATGACTCTTCGGTAGAAGTTTTTGTTATCCCGACTAACGAGGAGCTTGTTATCGCAAGAGATACTAAGGCTTTAGTTGAAAACAAGTAATTTATTATAAACACACTATCCGCTGTGCAGTAATGTACGGCGGATTTTTTATTCCAAAAAGTTTTCAACATTTCCACATCAAAAGTTGTGGTTCGCCGCACTACTACATTCTTGCTTTCTTTCCTTTTTTCTTTGTTACTTTATTTCTTTATTATATTGTTGTCACTTGCAAGTCATTCGAGTGTCGCTCGTATGTCGCTTGCTTGTCGTTTGGCTGTTAGATGACTGTTAATTGACTGTTAGATTTTTCGTCCTAAGCTAATAGTTCAAAGTGTATAGTCTGAATATAAACGGTTTTGAAGTGTGAACTTAGATGTTACAACAACTATTTTTCAATTATAAAAGCTCCATTCACGTAAAAATTGCCTTACAGCGAAACGCCTCATCTGCCTCAAGAAGAAGGCACAATTACACATTAACTTTAGTAAGTGACAATAAAGTTTTTATTATCATATTTTCAAACTAACCCTCAACTTATGACTTTGATCTAACCATTCATTCCTAACTCTTAACTCCTCATTCAGACCGTGCAAAAAGGCATTTTTACAAAGTATTAATACTATTTTTATCTGAATTGATAAAACTCCCTCAGTCAGCTACGCTGACAGCTCCCTCAGCGAGGGAGCCTTTTTTGCCGCCCTCTTTGAGGGAGGTGGCACTGAGCATAGCGAAGTGACGGAGGGAGTTTTATTAATCTTAATATTTCATATGTTTGTTAGTTTTGGCACAGTCTGCATTCCTAATTATAATCTCCCCTGATATTTCTCATAATTATTTAGTGTTATCACCGAATATTTGCTTGTCGCACGGACAGATATTTCTCCTGTTTTCTTTAAATGGCTTAGAGCAGTTCTTGTTTCTCTTTCTGTTAGTCCCGAATTTTGCGACAACTTATTAATAGACGTTACAACAGAACCTCTCGGTACAACTTCCCCTAAAAAAAAGCCGTCCTTAAAATTTGCCGTAAGCATTAATTCTAAAAACAGTATCTTCGTATTTTTATCGGTGTACCAGCCCCATTCCCTTATTTTCCTGTATACACAAATAAACCCGCCGCCATTATCATACATAGCTTTTTCCTCCGTAAATCGTTATATATTAAGGCTCAAAATTCCACTTTTTTCAAATCATTCTCACTCTACGAACTTACCGCCTTACATAAACCCTTACAAAAAGTTGTGTTGTTGCATACAACTATGCAACTCTTCAAAAATAAAAACGGCACAAGCATTATTGCCTGTACCGTCTTTATTAGATTAATTTTTGTATGTCTGTTACTGCATTGACAGCTTTACATTTCTGTAAGCTTTCATTTGCGGTTTACTCAGCCTTTATGCCTGCTGCAATCTCAAGAATTGCTATTGCATCGCTGAGATCTACTTCTCCGTCCTGATTGTAATCGGCACTTACAAGTGAAATACCGTCTACATTAGAACCGTAAACCAGATAACGCTGGATATAAAGCGCGTCAATTGCGGTGATCTTACCGTCCTTGTTTACATCGCCAAGCATAAACGAAACTGTATCCTCGTCCTGCTTGTCCTTTACATCGTTATCGTCGTTGTCATCATTGTCGTTTGTATCGGAAATTACATCTTCTTCAATTTCTTCATCAGCGTCCTCATCGGAATATATCTCCTCTGTGTCTGCCTCTGTTGAAACCTCTTCGTCCTCAGATGTTACTTCCTCAGAAATCTCTGTTTCGGAAAGCGTCTCTTCCTCATAGATCTCAGTTTCCTCTTCATCTTCGCTGTAAACGTCCTCTTCTTCTGCAAATTCGTCCTCATCACTTGTTTCTTCATAGGACACTGCGTCAATTGTTTCCTCATTCTGAGCGTCAAGCTGTACGCTGCCATCTGAATATGTATAATCAGGTGTAGCATAGCCGAGAATGTCACCGTAGCTTAAAGGATAACTTACATTATACACAGCCTCACAGTAGTTTCCCTCTATGGAGTAAACATTGCTATCGTCCGAGCCTGTTACAAGTCCTACATGATAAATATCTCCGTATGAAGAGTAGAAAATAAGGTCGCCTGCCTTAGGCGCATAGCTTCCGCTGTACTGGAATCTGCCCTGAGAGATGAACCAATCGGCACCTGCCGAGCAAAGTGCAAAACTTGGGAATGTAGATGTGTCCACTCCTGCCTGATCTGCACACCAGGATACAAACATCGCACACCAATCGGAGTTTGGCAGACCATACCAATCACCGTATTTAGTGTATCCGTCATATCCCTCACTGTAACCTACCTGTGTCTGAGCTATACCTACTATATCGGCAGCCTGGTTGCCTGAATTATAATGGGTATTCTCATACGTTGCTGCGACTGAAATGCCTAAGGCGGCAAATGCCAATGCAGCGATTAAAGACATACATACCACTAATCTAAGTGCTTTCTTGTTTTTTAATACCATTGGGTATTCACCGTCTTTCCGGAAGTCATACTTCCTTTATTTTGTATTTCTACGCCTATATTGTACCATACAAAACCAACGTAAGTAAATTGGTGAACTGCACAAAATCACCCTGATACGTACTTCTTAAAAGTTTGTGTCGTTTATAGTAATATCAAAAAAGTTGGCTTATAATGCGGTCTTTTCGAGTTTTTGTTCTTGCTTGGAATATTAAAACAGACTTAATTTAATACAATTATTACATTTTCTTAAAAACATTAACAAGAAATTTCCATTATTTATTAACACTTTATTAATAATTGTGAGTATTTTTCTCGTTTTTTCAAAAGTTCAGGTATAGCCACAGGTAATAATGCACAAAGAATTTCTGTAATATTTATACACATACCATTTAATACATAATAAGATATGAACACAGCAGTGGAATTTTGTATATTTTTATCGCTTAATCATATATCTTGTAAATTCGGGATATGATTTTGATAAGAATACGTTTGGTTTTTGTTTTATTTAGTCTTTGTTTTTGTTTTCTCCGCCTGCCTCAACCGCTACATAATCATCTGCATTTACACTTAGATTTGGCTCAACCTTTGAATCCTTCAACATTACTTTCAGCAATATCGGGCAGAGTACAGATGTCGTTATAATAAGCATAATCGTTGCAAAAAGCGGGTCTATTCCCACAAGATGACCTTTACTGTCAAATAAAATCAGCCACGACGCCGTCGAATACACCGCAAGTGCAACCTCTCCTCTTGCTATCATTCCGCAGCCGATTGCTACCGAGTCGTTTACATTGAATTTTACAATTTTGGCAACACCGCCGCAGCCTATGATCTTTGCTATAATTCCTACGAAGACAAATGCAAGTGCAAACCATATATCGCTTGGCTTGAAGTTGCTGAAATCTGCGCTTATTCCTATATATGCAAAGAATATTGGTGAAAATATCATATAGCCGTTTACAAGAATTTTCTTATCCACGAATTTTGTATCGCTCAAACCGCTCAACATTACTCCTGCCATATACGCACCTGTAATTGCGGCTATACCGAAAAACTCCTCCGCACAGTACGCATACAAAAACGCTACCGACAACGCAAATATGCTTGTGCGTCTTTTGTGAGGATATTTTTTTGAGATCCACTTGAATACTATTCTAAGAACTATTCCCAATCCTATCGAGAACACAAAGAAACCTGCGGCTTTCAGTAATGTTATAACGGGGTTGCTGCCGCCGCCGAGAGATGTTATAAGGCTGAGTACGATTATTCCGATAACATCGTCGATAATCGCCGCACTGAGAATTGTTGTACCGAGTTTTGTGTTGAGTTTGCCAAGCTCACGCAAAGTTTCGACAGTAATTCCGACGCTTGTAGCCGTAAGAATAGCGCCGACAAAAAGAGCGTTCATCAGTTTATTTGTATCCGAGAAAGTTTCGGGAACTCCGCCCATAAAGAGTGCGGCTGTCAAAGTACCCAATCCGAGTGGGGCAATTACTCCCGCAAGCGCTATCATACTTGACGCAAATCCGCTTGTTTTAAGGTCTTTGAGGTCTGTTTCCAGTCCGCTTGAAAACAGTATCAAAATTACTCCAATTTGAGAAAAGGTTTTAAGCACGTCCATTTCAATTTCGGTAGGATTGATTATTCCGTTAAATCCTATCGGTATCTGCGAGAAAATAGCAGGCCCTATCAGCAGACCAGCAATAACCATTCCTGCAACCTGCGGCAGACCGAGTTTTCTTGTAAGCATACCTAACGCTTTCGTAGAAAACAAAATTACTGCAAGATAAAACACTATCCTCAGCACATCGAATTCCATAAAATATTCCTCTTTTCTTTATATATGTTATATATGTTTCTAAGCACAGAAACTTACTTTATAACAAGATTATACACTTTAAAACTCTTTTCGTCAATTATCGTAAGAAAAGTTTATAGTATAAACAGAGCAGTCCGAAGTCCAAAGCTATTCAACTTATAACTTTGGACTTTGAACCGCAAAATTATTCCTAACTCAAAAAACTCCACTCTTCAAACTCCACACTCTAAAAAAGCTCCTAACCAATAAAAGCCCTCAGCTTTTTCAGATTTTCACTTGCCGCCTTTATATGTCTTGATACAGTTGACTTGTTTACACCTATTGTATCGGCAATTTCCCTCATATTCCGGTGTTCAAAATAGTACATCGTAATACACTGCTTCTGTTTGTCTGTCAGCATACTATCCATAGCAGTCCTCAGCATACCTTTCATTTTCTCTATATCTCTGCTGTTATCCTCACGCTGGGCACTCAGGCTTTGTAAATACAAATCCTCCATTTGTGTATCAAGCGAATATACCTTAGTTCGCATACATCTCACGCTCCATTATCTCTCTGCCCCTTTTCTCAAGTATAGCCATAGTTTTAAGGCACTCAAGCTTCATCTCATATATTACGCGTAAACTTCTTTCACTCTCTGCAAGCTCCTGCACAGTATCGTATACCCTATCCCTGCTGTTTTCTTTCAATAGCCTTTCAAGCTGGTCTGCTTTCTCCTTATACTGTAATGCACAGTCTAAATAATCCTGATAATTCATATTGCCTCCTTATTTGTGACACGTATCGTGTATCTCGTTTTGTAAAAAAATTAAGACGTACAATTCGATTTTTTTACCAAAGATAAATTGTCCCCCCGATTTTTTCGGCTGTACACACCTTTT
>CACWKD010000024.1 GCA_902761345.1 uncultured Ruminococcus sp.
ATTCCCCGAATAAGTGAAAAATCGGTATTTTTTGAGGTACTGCCAAAAATTATAAAATCGCTAAAAAGTGGCTTATAATGCGGATATATTGGTTATTAACCATTATAAGAAGTTATCGAAAGTTATATGAAAATTGTTCTCCTCATCTCAACCAAATTAATGATGTATATAATTCAAGGTTTCAAAAAAGGTTAATTTTGAAACCTTGAATTATTTTTTGCTTTGGTATAAGCTTGACAATATGTGAAAAAACAAATGCATAAGTATAAATATCCATTTATGCGACCATTTTATACATTTCTGATGTTTTTCTAATTTTTGTTTAAAATTTAGTAATTCTTCTTGAAACTGCACAGATTTTGTTATATAATATATAATGTAGAATTTGGCGGCTGTGTTGGTAACAATTGGCCGCAGTATAAATATGGCAAGGAGTGAACGAAATGTTAGAAAATCTGAAGCTCGGTTTCATCATTCTTCTGGCAGGTGTTGTTATCGTCTTCTGTGTTCTTATTTTGCTTATCGGTATAATCAAGCTTTACAGTGAACTTGTTGTTACGGTGCAGAACACTTTTAAGAAAAAGACGGCAAAGAAGAAAAAATCAGTCACGAGGGAAGATGTCGAACCTCAGCCTGTGGTTAAACAGGAAGTTGTTGCAGAACCGGCAGTAAAGTCGGACGATGACAGCTCTATACCGCTTGAGGTAATTGCAGCTATTGCGGCGGCAGCCACTGTGGTGTTCGGCGAGGGTGCCGTACAGATCAAATCTGTAAAGAGATCATCTAAAAGACGGTCAGCGTGGAAATCGGCCGGTGTGGCTGAGAATACCCGTTCTTTCTGATTAAAACAAAAGGAGAAGTGGTATAGTGGATATTTTAACACAATTTTGGAATTCTGTCGTCGGGATAATTGAGGATTCCGCATTCGGAACTCTTGACTGGCGAAATTATGTAATGATACTTATTTCATTTGTATTGATTTACCTTGCCATAAAGAAGCAGTACGAACCTCTTGTTCTGCTGCCTATCGCAGTTGGTATGTTACTTGTAAACCTTTGTCCTGCCATTGCTTTGGGCGGTACAACAAATATGATCCCTTTTGATGAGTATGTTAAAGCTCACCCCGGGGAAACTATTAAATATGCTGTTACCGAACTAAACGGTGTACAGTATGTCAACGAGCCTCATTCGGGCGGACTCCTTTTCTATTTATATCAGGGCGTTAAGCTTGGAATTTATCCTCCACTTATTTTCCTTGGTATAGGTGCTATGACTGACTTTGGTCCGCTTATTTCCAATCCGAAAAGCTTTATACTTGGTGCTGCTGCGCAGATAGGTATATTTATTACATTTATTGGAGCTATTCTTTTGGGATTTACAACAAAAGAAGCAGGTGCGATCGGTATTATCGGCGGCGCTGACGGTCCTACGGCTATTTATGTAACGTCTATTCTTGCCCCTGATCTCTTGGGTCCGATAGCGGTTGCGGCGTATTCCTATATGGCTCTTGTTCCAATTATTCAGCCGCCTATAATGAAGCTTTTGACTACTCAAAAGGAAAGACAGATAAAGATGACGCAGCTTAGAGGCGTGTCGAAGCTTGAGAAAATTCTATTCCCGATAATAGTTACGGTTATTGTTGCTATTCTTTTGCCTGACGCTACTACTCTTGTAGGTATGCTGATGTTCGGAAACCTTATGAAAGAATCGGGAGTAGTTGACAGAATTACTAATACGGCAAAGAATGAACTTATGAATATTATAACGATATTCCTTGGATTATCGGTAGGTTCTACCGCAACAGGTCAGATATTCTTATCGTTCAGAACTATCGGTATTATCTGCTTGGGTCTGTTTGCTTTCTGTATGGGTACATCTTTTGGTGTGCTTTTCGGCAAGCTTATGTGCAAGGCAACAGGCGGTAAGGTCAATCCTCTCATAGGTTCCGCAGGTGTATCGGCTGTTCCTATGGCTGCAAGAGTTTCTCAGAAAGTCGGTCAGGAAGAAGATCCCTCAAACTTCCTGCTTATGCACGCTATGGGTCCTAATGTTGCAGGCGTAGTAGGTTCTGCGGTTGCAGCAGGTGTACTTATCAGTATTCTTAAATAATACAATAATGGCTTGGTATCGATTGGTATCAAGCCATTATTATTGATTTTCGAAGCATAGTATTTATACAGAAAAAAAGGTAAATATTCGGAAAAAATCAAGCTAAAAAACTTAATTTTTATATAAAATGCTTGAATTTTCGTTGTTTGTGTGTTATGATTATATCGGTATTATGTTTTTTTGTTAATGAATATCGAGTTTATATTTTGTATAATGCACTTCGATATCATATATTATAGATGAAAGGGAGCGTAATTGTGTCAAAAGATGAAAAGTATCCTCTTGCCTTACCAAAAGGAACGGTACTCGCAGGACAATATGTTATAGAGAAAGTATTGGGACAGGGCGGTTTCGGAATTACATACAAAGCTACCGATTATAAAAATAATAACAATCCGGTTGCTATAAAGGAATATTTTCCTGATACATTAGTTTACAGAGAGATGACAACCGTTATATCGTATCCCGGAGAGAGAACGGAAAATTTTGATTACGGAAAACAGAGCTTCCTTGATGAAGCCGAAACTCTTGCAAAATTTCTTGGCAATGATAATATAGTTCGTGTTTATTCTTATTTTGAAGAAAACGGCACGGCTTATTTTGCTATGGAGTATGTAGACGGAATACCTTTTGACAAATACCTTACACAAAAAGGCGGCAGGATCGGAATTGAGGAAGCAAAGTCAATTCTTATTCCTGTAATGGACGCTTTGGGTGCGGTGCACAGTGCAGGTATAATACATCGTGATGTTACTCCCGATAATATATATTTGTCAAATGACGGTCGTGTAATGCTGCTCGACTTTGGCGCTGCCAGATATAGTCTTGGTGATAAAAGCAGAAGTCTGGACGTTGTACTAAAGCATGGTTTTGCACCAAAAGAACAGTATTCAAGAAGAGGTAAACAAGGTCCTTATACGGACGTATATGCTTTGGGCGCTACATTCTATTTTGCACTTACGGGAAAAAGACCTCCCGAGTCTATTGAAAGAATGGACGAAGATGACCTGATACCTCCTCATAACTTAGGAATAAATATAACCGAGTATCAAGAAGAGGCTATTCTTAAAGCTCTGAAAGTGCAGCCGTCCGAACGCTTTCAGACAATGGCTGAATTTAAGAGTGTACTTTTGAATGAGAATAAAGGCTCTGTCGGAGGAGCTTCGAATGTTATAAACTTCTCTTCACCTGTCCCTCAGCCGACACAGCAGCAGCCTCAGCAACCACCGCAGTATCCGCCTCAGCAGCCGCAGTGGAATAATATGCCTCCTATGCCGCAGCAGGGTTATCCCAATCAAATGCAGCAGAATATGCCGCAGCAGGGTGGAGACTCTGTAAATGAACTGAAAAATGCTTTGATAAATACGGGAGCTGCAACTAAAAAAGCATTAGCTTTGGCAGCAGAAAATGTTAAAAACAAGGTTGCTTTGCAGAAACAGAAAAAATCAAATCCCGCTCAACCGCCCTTTATGCCGCCGCAGGGTATGGGACAGCCGATGTATAATAATTCGCCTGTTCCTCAGCCGAATATACCTCAGTCTAGCCTACCGCAGTCGAATTTACCTACATCAAATATACCGCAGTCGAATATTTCACAGGCAGCAGGTGCAGTGGATACAAATGTACAGCAGCCTAAAAAGCTTACGCTTGAAAAAAACAACAATGTATCAGAGTCACAGAATGATAATATGCCAATGCGTACTGTTGCTCCTCAGCAAATGGGCAGCACAAGCAGCACAAGTTCTTCCGCTACAAACAATACGCAGAACGGCAGTTTTAATGCGCCAAATATTCCCGTAGCACCGATACAACCTGTAAATAACGGTGTTCAGCCGCAAAATCCGCCGGTATATCAGACGCCCGGTAAACCGAAAAAGAAAGGTTTGATAATCGGAGCTGCGGCAGCTTGCGTGGTAGTAGGATTAACTGTTGCTATTGTTGCGGGTAATTCGTCTTCAAAAACAAAAAGCGTCAGTCACACCGGCAACGCAAGTTCGGTTACTGTTTCAAATGTAAACGACAATGACGGTACTTCTTCAACAGTTTACAGCAGTCCCGTTATTGATACCGATTACTTTTCATCGTCGTACAGCTCCTATACGACATCTTCTAAAGCTTCAACTCAGTACAGCAAACAAGACCTTGAGATAATAGGCAATACACCTGCAAATATTAAAAATTTCGGATATTATACATCGGACGGTACTAATAAGTTTTGGTCAGATGAGGACGGTCACGCATTGATGTCAAATTTAAGCGGTAAGAAATATCTGTATCAAAATCAAACGGGTATTTTTAATTGTCTTTCTTATGCAGAAAATACTCTATTTTTTATATATGACGGTCAGGCTTATTCAATGAATCCGTCGAGTGACAGCGAAGCTCAGCTTATCACTTCATTAAAAAGCTATTCTGATATTACAAATATGTATGTTTCGTCTGCATTTTTCTTTATTTATCAGGAAGATACGCTTTACAGAATAAACAGATCGACAGGTACAATGGAGCAGTCAATGAGTATAGATTTCGCAGATGACTTCACATTTTATGACGGTTGGCTTTATTATATTGGTGAGGATACAGACGGAGATTCAGCGATATTCAGAGTGTCTGAAAGTGACTTTGAATATTACTCGGATTACTATTTACATAGAGATAACGGATATTATTCTTCGCCTGTAATAGTTGACGGATTATTATATGCGCTCATAGTTACCGATGAAGAAACAGGTATTCTTAACGCAAGCCCAAAGCTGGACGGTTCAAATATAAAAACGTGGAATATTACAACGTATACCGGTACGGATTATACTTGTAACCTGAATGTTATAGGTAAAAATACTTTCTTTACTGTTTACAAAGAAGATGATGATAAATATGATCTCTATCGTTTTGTGAAATCGTCCGACAATACTTATACGTGTTCTACTATTACCGATTTATCGGCAATGTATCCTTCTATTACATTACAAGACGGTGATTATAAGGTAAATTATATGGCATACGACGGCGAAAAAGATATGTTTATAAACAGATATATTATATACGATCATACAACGAATAATAAGAAAGATAACTAAGGAGGAATTTATTATGGCAATTCAAGAATGTGGAAACGGACATCTTTACGATACAAATCAGTATTCAAGCTGTCCGTATTGTCAGGGAGGCGGCAACCGCATTAATTTCGGAGGCCCGAGTTTTGGAGGCGCTCAAGGTAGCTCAGACATAGGAAAGACTGTTGGCGCAGGGGTACAGTTCCCTCAGCCGAGTTTTCAGCCTCAGGAGAGTATAGGCGCAACTGTTGCTCCTTCTGATTACAGAAACAGCCGTAAAGAGAGCGACGCAGGCAAAACCGTAGGTGTGTTCCAAAAGAATATGCAGTTTGAACCCGTAGTAGGCTGGATAGTATGCATAGAGGGCGTTAACAAGGGTAAAGATTACAGATTATATGCAAAGACAAACACAGTCGGAAGAACAGAGAAGAACGACGTTTGCATAAAAGGCGACGATACGATCTCCAGAGAAAAGCACGCAAAAATAGACTATGATGAGAAGCATAACAGCTATTATCTTATCCCTGCCGACGCTTCTAATACTATCTATATAAATGAAAAACCTGTTTATCAGCCAACTGAGCTTTCTTTCTATGATATTATCGAGCTGGGTGAGGGCAAGTTCATCTTTATACCGCTGTGTACAAAGCAGTTCGACTGGAACAACGGGCTTGATACAGGAATGAATAATATATGATGTGGTTCAAAAGCAAAAAAAAGAAAAAAGATACTACTATTGACCCTGCTCTTAACGTTTCCGATAAACTCAGGTATAAGGTTGCAAATTTACAGGGAGTAGGGGCAAGGCAAAGGCAGGAGGATTCATTTACTTTGATGAACGCTCTTGACGAAGAACAGTATGACGAAAACGGCTTGATGTTTGCGGTATGCGACGGTATGGGCGGTATGAAAGACGGCAAGCTTGCCAGCGAAACAGCCGTTGCAAGCCTGAGACAGTTTTTCGCTGATATGGACAGACGGGGCAGAATTGCCGAACAGCTTAAAACAAGTGTTTTCAAAGCGTCCGAGGAAGTGGAAAATCTCCTTGACGGTGACGGAGGAAGTACGGTTGTTGTCGGGATAATCTACCACGAACAGCTCTATTTTGCAAGCGTAGGCGACAGTTTTTTCTATCTGAAGAGGGACGGAAAGCTCTATCGGCTAAACTCCGAACAAAATGTATGCCACGAACGGTATTTGGAGAATATAAGGGACGGTGTATTTGACCCCATAGAGTGCCGCAATGATGAGGAGGCAGCTGCTCTATCTCAGTTTTTGGGTATGCCGGGATTATCTAAAGTAGATTGCTCGGTACGTCCTATGCAGCTTCAAAAGGGAGATGTCCTTTTGGCGTGTTCGGACGGTGTAGGCGGAGTGCTTAGTGAAATGGAAGTCCTTGACGCACTTAATTATGAATCAGGCGAACAGGCGTGCCGTGAGCTTGAACAGCGTCTGGTAGAACATTCAAAGCCAAATCAGGATAACTATACGGCATTGCTGCTGCAGTGTCTGTAAATAAAAAGAATGAGAGGAACATATTATGAGAACAAAAATATTGCGAGTATCATCGTTACTTTTGATGTCGCTTACATTATTGTTTGCGAGTATTGCAGGTACAACAACTGCTTATGCTTTTGACAATGAAGTAAAAAACGGTGTAGTGCCGATAGTGTTTTATTTAAAAGGCGCAAAAGTACTTCTTACGGACGGTACTAATTACCAGGAGTATCAGGATCTAGGCGACTGCGAATGGAGCGGCGGTTCGGGCTTCTTTGTAGGTGACGGTTCGGGTTCGGCACAGTATATAGTTACAAATGCTCACGTTGTAGAGGATTATGTAGCTGCAAAAGAGGGCGAGGAGTTTGCAACTCTTTACGGATATACGGAAGAGGGATACGGAATAATCATTTATGCTTCAAGCTGCGAGCTGAGAGTTTATTATGATCAGAACGACTATGAGGCTGCTTATGTTGATTGTATCGGAGATTCTGAAAAAGTTGACTTAGCTGTACTCAGACTGAGAGATCCTACCGATAAAAGACACACTCTTCCTCTTATGGAAACAAACGAAAAAATGGTTGGTGACACTGTTTATACAGTAGGTTTCCCGGGAAATGCAGATAACCAGTTTACAAGCGCGAGCCATTACGGCGTAAATGACGTTACTGTACATAAGGGTTCTATTACAAAGTTTGCTGTAAACGAAGGTAAAGGCGTAGAGAGAATAGCAATCGACGCAACTATCCAGCACGGTAACTCAGGCGGTCCGCTTGTAACAGAGGACGGTCAGGTAATCGGTGTAAACACAAATGTTGAGTCAAATGTTGTGTATAATACACAGGTTGAGGTTGACTACTACGCTATTAACTCTAATGAATTGATGAGATTTCTTGATAAGAACAATATTCCTTATCAGACAGCAAAGGGCGGAGTTAAGCTAAACGGCACGACAATAGGAATAATCATAGGCGTATTGGTAGTAGGCGGCGGTATAGCTGCGGCAGTGGTTCTTCTTGGCAAAAAGAAAGGGGCTAACCCCAACATGCAGGGCGGAGCAGGCGCAGGCAAAGGTATGGTACGTTCGCTCTCTGCACAGCATAACGGAAGAACTTTCCCTGTTGGAAACGCACCGATTATGATAGGAAGAGATCCGACAGCTTGCCAGATAGTGTTTGCTAAAGATACAACAGGTGTCAGCGGTAAGCACTGTACAGTTTACTTTGACGCTGCAAACGGCAGCTTTACTTTGACAGATATTGGTTCAACTTACGGTACATTCCTCAGCAATGGATTGAAACTCACTCCGCATTCTCCTGTAAACCTCAGACCGGGTGATACATTCTGCGTAGGAGATCAGGCAAATATTCTTAAAGTGGAAGTGATGCAGTAAATGTTGTTCGATGTTTTTGAGTATTCAAACAAGGGCGGACGCAGCTACAATGAGGATTCTATGGGCTGCAGCTTTGGAGATGACAGCGGAATATTTGTTGTAGCGGACGGATTGGGCGGACATTCTTTAGGAGAATTGGCGTCTGAAACTGCCGTTGAGGTATTGACGTCAGATGACTGGTTAGATGTTGCGGAAGATGTGTCCGAGTTGCTTACGGATAAGATCCATGATGCGAACAATGCAATATTGGCACTTCAAAAAGAACAAAATGCAGTGATGAAAACCACGGTAGCTGTTGCCGCAGTATATGGAGAAAATGCCGTATGGGCAAATGTGGGAGATTCGAGGGTGTATTTTATACACGATAACAAGATACACTCTTGTACAGAAGACCATTCGGTTGCATACAAGAAGTATAAAGCCGGCGAGATCACTCGTGAACAGCTTGCAACAGATGAAGATCAGTCACAGCTTTTAAGAGCGCTCGGAAGTGTAGACCGCAGTGAGCCGACATTATATCAGGCAGATGTTTTGTTAAAGCCGGGCGACGCATTTTTTCTCTGTTCGGACGGTGCGTGGGAATTTCTGTTAGATGAGGAGATAGTGATCGATTTTCTCAAAGCAGAGAACGCCAAGCAATGGGCTGAATTACTTATGGTACGAATGATGGAACGCGTTAACGGCGGAAACGATAATTTGACATTGATGACGGTTATATTAGGATAAACAGATAAAGCCACGGGTAACAAGATCCGTGGCTTATTGTTATGATTTACTTTTTATAATTCCGTTATCCATTCTATATACCCGATCGGCATATTTTATGGTATCGCTTTCATGTGTGACAATAAAAACTGCTGTTCCGCTTTCTGAAATGTTTTTAAATAGCTTTAGAATATTAACTGTATTTTCGTCATCAAGGTCTGCTGTTGGTTCATCTGCAAAGATTACATCGGGCTTTTGTATCAATGCTCTTGCGATCGCTGTTCTTCTCATTTCACCGCCCGATAGATCAGACGCATATACATCTTTGAGGTGAGTAATATCCATAAGCTTTAAAAGCTCTTCTGCGTAATTATAGCAATCCGCTTTGTTATTGTCTATAAAGCAGGGGAGGGTTATGTTTTCATACACTGTAAGGTTAGGCAGAACAGATTGTACTTGAGGGATAACTCCGATGTGCTTGTTTCTGAATAAAGATAATTCGGCATCGTTCATTTTGTACAGATCTGTGTCATCATATAAAATCTGTCCCTCTGTCGGAGAAAGCAAACCGCACAGCATATTGAGAAGTGTTGATTTTCCGCTTCCCGAACGACCCAAAATCGCTGTAAATTCTCCTTTCTCAATGGTTAAAGATGTTTTTTGAACAGCATAAAAGAAGTTCGCTTCACCGTTTTTTCTCGGGTATGTTTTTACAGCGTCAACGGCTTTAATTATCATTTAAACATCACTCCTTAGTATAGCTGCGGTGTCAACTCTGCTGAGTTTACTGGCAGAATATGCAGATGTTAGCGAGCCAATAAGAACAGCGATCAATATGCTGAGAAATCCTGCAATAATTATGCCTGAAATGTTCGGCAGGAGATAGGGCAGTCCTAAACTTTCTTCGATCAGTGAGCTGAACGGAAAAACAATTGCAGATGTCAACAGTATTCCTATAATACTTCCTGCAAAACTTATCAGGGCTGCTTCATACAGAACAAGCAGTGCGAGCTTTTTCCGTGATGTTCCTATGATCCTGAGTATGGCAAATTCTTTTTTTCGCTCTCCTATGAGCATAGAATATGTTATTGTAAGAAGTACAACAGAGAGTACCCATATAACTACGATAAGAACAGTAACAGCAGATGATACGGCGGATAAACTATCCGAAATGCCTGTAAGCATATTTTTTGTGCGAACAGCCTGAACACGCCTTACATGAATGTTAATGTCATCGGTAACAGCCTGTGGATCGTAGCCGTCCATAACTTTTATATATACAGATGATATAACATTATCGGGACTGTTGTCTGATAAAACATTAATGCCCTGATCGTTTGCGGATACTATCAGTTTTTTAACTGTGTCTGCATTTGTGTATATTGCAGTATCAAGTGCCGTACCCGTAGCGTCAAGCTTAGCAACAACTTTGCAGTTAGTGTTGTAAAGCAGAATTTCACTTCCAACATATGAGTTTATGTCTGCACCGATCACAACATCGTAGAGTTCAAGGTTATCCTTGTATTTACTCTGTATCCAAGGCTTAATAGTAAAGTCTGTATCAGGGTCAAATCCTATTATCTGTACGGCAACAGAACAACAGCCTGCTTTTGCCGAAGCAAGAAAATACTGTGGAGAAACAAGCTCCACTCCCTCTGTCTGAGCGATTTTGTCGAGTACAGATTTATTCATATAGAAGTATCCGGGAGTTCCTTGAAGCAGCATAGCCTCGAGGTCGGTTTTTGATTTGGCGCTATCGGGAACTACAATAACATCAGCTCCAAGTCGTGCTTCAAGACTTTCCATACCGTTTTTAAGACTGTTTATCACTGCCCAACCGCCAAACATCGAGAATACCAGAAAAGCAGTTATCAGAATTAGAGAAATACTTCTTCCTTTGTTTTTCAAGATATTTCGCAGTGGTATTTTACTGTACTGCATAGCGGTTACTCCTTTGCGGATATTATTTCAACGGCAGTATTTGCAGCCAGTACAAGTGAAATTATTATTCCCATTACGAGTGCAAACGGTTTGAGCGCTGTGTGACAGTGCATATCAGTCATCATACATAATTTGATAATGTTGTTTGGAATTATTGCCGAAAGTACCGCAATAGGAATCATTGCAGCGCTTATTGCAGCTTTTGCAGTGTGATTATGAAACAACAGTCTTATTACCGACTGTATAAGAAGAACAACGGCACAGCTTACAACAGCTTTCCAAGCCCAGTGACAGGTCATAAAGCTTCCGTCGTCTTTTGGCGGGCAGGAGGTAAAAATAAGCGCCGTTCCAAGAACGTAAAAAAGACTGATAGCTATTATAACGATATCAAAAATAATACTCTTTTTCTTTTGCATATAAAATTATCCTTTCTTATTAAGAGGTTAGTTTTTTATTACTGATTAATGATATAATAATGGATTAAATTTGTCAAATGAAGATCTTGTTAATATATTTGTCAGAATTTGTCTTAAATAGACAGAATACTAAATATTTGCAGCCTGATTTTGTTATAAATAAAGGTTAGTATAGCATAAACTAACCTAAAAGTTAATGGGAACTAATAAAAAAGTTTGTTTAATCTAACGAAATTGCACGATTTTGTCGATTTATATTGACGTAACTCGGTTAGTCTGATATAATCAAATGTGTTGAATTTAAATTGCTTTTTATAAGTCTTCGTATAAAACGGAGATTTTTAAAATAGAATTGGTTAGTTAAGTATTAACAAACTGATTAAAATTACAAAATGTATAACAGGAGGAGGTAAAATGTCTATACAAAGAAAGTGCAGTATAGGTACACGTTCTCTGTTGGGAATAATTCTGGTAACAATTCTTGCAATGATGTTTTCCTGTGTAACGGCATTCGCTGATACAGAGTATATTGCGACATGGGCAAATTATAAAGAGTCCGGGCAGCCGAGCGCTACATGGAATGATGTCGCAAATGCTATGGACGATGTATTTGACGCCGCAGTAGAAATCTATAAAGGCGGAGATGCAGCAGGGGCACACAAAGCAGTAAATGCAGGTTATTACGGCTACTATGAAACAACAGGCTTTGAACGTGTTGCCATGGGTTATATAGCAGGAAGCAGAAAGACAGAAGTAGAGCTTCAATTCAGTGCTTGCAAATCCGTTACAAAGAATAACGGCAGTGTAGAGGATTTTGAAACAGAGATAGATAAGCTTCGCGCTATGCTTCACGAAGATGCAAATATCCTTGACGGTGTAAGCGGAGATGAGGAAACTTCATCTGCTTCGGACAGCACAGATAACACCGGCACCGCAGAAACATCTGCAAATGCGGTTAATGTCGGAGGAGGCGGCGGAGGAATAGGAACGTTCGTTGCTTGTTTTGGCATTATTCTCAGAGAGGGCTTGGAGGCTATTCTTGTAGTAGGCGCTATAATAGCCTATCTCGTAAAATCGGGTAACGGAAACAAACTTAAAGTAGTATATATCGGCTGTATTCTTGCTATCGGCGCAAGCTTCCTTTGTGCGTGGCTGCTTGATCTGTTAAAGCTTGCCAACAGCGCAAATCAGGAGGTTATTGAGGGTATAACTGCTTTGATAGCTGTGCTTGTACTTTTCTATGTAAGCAACTGGATGGTTTCCAAAGCAGAATCCGAAGCGTGGACAAAATACATCGACGATCAAGTAAAGGTATCTGCTGAAACAGGCAGTATGTTTACACTTGGTTTCACCGCATTTCTTGCAGTGTTCAGAGAGGGTGCAGAGGTTATATTGTTCTACCAGCCGTTGCTTGCCGACAGGGACAACATAGGAATGGTTTGGGGCGGTTTTGGAGTTGGCTGCGTAGTTCTTGTGTTTGTATTTATTGCAATACGTTTCTTCAGTGTAAAGCTTCCTATAAGACCGTTTTTCCTTGGAACAAGCATTTTGATGTTTGTGATGTCAATATCTTTCTTGGGTTCGGGTATTAAGGAGCTTATCGAGGGAGATGTTATCACAATGACATCGCCTGCATGGCTTTCAGCTATAATTCCTACAAATAATGTGTTTGACGTACTTGGAATTTATCCTTGCTATCAAACACTTATACCGCAGCTGATACTTGTTCTCATTACGGTAATGATATTTGTAATGCAGAATTGGAAAACAAAAAACAGAAGAGAAGCAGGCGTGCTTGCAATAGTAATGGGCGGTCTTGGAGTACATAAGTTCTATTTAGGCAAGTATGGCCAAGGCTTGGTTTATGCGGCTCTTTGTTGGACATTTGTTCCTGCTGTACTCGGTGTTTTGGAGGGCATACATTACCTTACCGAAACAGACGAACAGTTTGCAGAGGAAACAGAACCTAAGGAACGAACAAAAAAGAAAGAACAGCCTGAGAAAAAATCAAAGGCAAAAGCTTAAAAAAAGTATTGTATTCCATTTATGGATATAATAAAACATAATTTTATATAGGAGGAAAAAAATTATGGCAAAGAAAATTCTTGGTTTAGCTATTGTAGCTGCTATGGCAGTGGCTCTTGTTGGTTGTAATGCAGCAGAGCCGTCAAGCGCACCTGCAGAATCAGTAGTTGAAACATCATCAGCAGAGGCAGTATCTGCAGTTGTAAAGGAAGATACTGGTGCAGCAGCTCCCGGTGAGGAAGCAGGCTTCACAGAAATTCCGATATTCGAGGACGAGGAAGCAGGTTTCCTTAATGTATCCGCTGTATACTTCCAGCCTGTTCCAATGTCGGGCGGCAACGAGAACATAGAGGATTTTGATATTCACCTCGAGGCAGATATTTCTGCACTTGAAAATAAGCTTGGCTTCGGTGTTGGCGACTGGGTTCCTTATCTTACAGTTGATTACACAGTAACTAATTCTAAGGGCGATACAGCTGCTGAGGGTACATTTATGGAGATGAGCGCTTCTGATGGTCCTCACTACGGCGCAAACATTAAGCTTCCCGATGCTGATACATACAGCATTAAGTTTACAATTCACAGCCCTGAGGAGAACGGTTATCTTCTCCACGTTGACGCTGAAACAGGCCCCGGCGGTACATTTGACGAGTACTTTAAGGACGGCAATATTGAAGTTACATACGATGGTTGGGAGTACGTTCCGCAGGAGTGGTAATTCTTTCTGAACATAATAATACCGATGCACTGTGTAAAAACCACAGTGCATTGTGTACGTTTTTAGAAACATTAATAAAAGTGATCAGGGGGCGATGTTTTTGATAAAATATTTTATACAGGCAACAGAGGATATGCTTCTTGCGGGAATAATTATCGGAATGATTTTCGGATTTGCAAAGAAGTTTTTTGGAAAGCCGGGCAGGCTGATAGTTTATATTGGAACGGCGGCAGGTGTAATTCTATCGGGAGTAATGTCTTATTTAAAAAACGCAACTAAGCTTATAGATACATCTATGTGGAATATGAGAATGTTTATTGTAGCGGTATCTATGATAGTCGTATTTGCGGTTTTTGCAATACTTAAAAAGAAACTAAGACTAATTTCCGAGATAGTAATGGCATTGTCGCTTACTGTAAATATTTGCGTATTGTTTTTATATACTTTGCCTGATGTTCTTGCTTATCCGTATTCGATACTGCTTGTTGAAAAAACTGTTCTCTCTACAACATTCCTGTTTAAATGTATTGGCTTGATACTTGGGTTGATACTTGTTTATCTTACCGCACTTGCAGTGGATAGCGGATCAAAGCGTCTGTCTAATAAGAATGCAATTTTAATTTTAAGCCTTGCGCTCGGTGTAAACGTTGTTCGTCAAGTGCTTAATATAATAAGAATAATGGTTACAAAACGACTTATAAAATCAAACAGTACGCTGTTTGCCATAATAAAATTTTCCTCCAATTATGATAAGCTGTTTTTGTATTTGGTAATGGTAATTGCGTTAGTTATACCTGTAATATTATTTATAAAAAGCTTTAATGTCAATGAACCTTACAGCAATAACGCACAGAGAAGAAAAATTGTATATAAATGGAGAGTAGTCCGCAGATGGGCAACTCTTGCAGTGGTTTGCCTTATACTCTCAACACTCAATCTTACAGTATTTAAAACGCTGGCAAGTCAAGAGGTTGAGCTTTCGCCTGTCGAAGAAACAGAGTTTGACGATACAAATGTATATGTAACATTTGAGCAGGTAGAGGACGGTCATCTGCACAGATTTTCGTATATTACAGAAAATGGTACAGAGATAAGATTTATCGTTATAAAAAAGCCGAACTCCTCAGCATACGGAATAGGACTTGACGCTTGTGATATTTGCGGAGAAACAGGTTACTATGAGAAAAACGGACAAGTAGTATGCAAGCTTTGCGATGTTGTAATGAACATAAATACTATTGGCTTTAAGGGCGGCTGTAACCCTATTGTTATACCTTACAGTATAGAGAACGGCAGAATAATTGTTCCGATAGAGGGACTTGTTGAATATGAGAAAGAATTTAAGTAAGGGGGTGCGGCTATGTTTTTTAGAATGATCAGAGGAACTCTTTTCCGTCAATGGAAAAAGATGATAATGATAGCATTTACCATAGCTTTGGGAGCTTCGCTTGCAACGGCAATGCTCAGCGTAATGCTTGATGTCGGAGATAAGGTCAATCAGGAGCTGAAAACCTACGGCGCTAATATTACTGTTATCCCAAAAGAAACATCGGTATTGAGCGAGCTGTACGAACTGGAAGGAGATAATTCCGCAAAAGCATATCTCAAAGAGGACGAATTGGGTAAAATTAAGACAATTTTCTGGGCGTTTAATATAGTGGATTATGCCCCATTTGTTAATGTAACTGCCACTCTTGATAATTCAGACGAAGTAACGGTTTACGGAAGCTGGTTTAATCATCATATGGAACTGCCCACAGGCGAACAGCTTGACGCAGGAATAACAAGTATGAGAAGTTGGTGGGAGATAACAGAGGGCAGTTGGCTTGACGAGAGTAGATCTTCGGGCAATAACGAGGCAATGGTAGGTAAGGCATTTGCCGAAAAAGAGAATATCAGCGTCGGCGACAAAATTCATCTCATAGGCTCAAAGGGAGATAGTGATTTTACTGTTGTAGGAATATTTGACGCAGGCGGTACAGAGGACGATTACATTTTTGCACAATTAAACGAGGTGCAGGAACTCGGCGGACTTGACGGTTGTATTGACAGTATAGAGGTAAGCGCTATTACAACACCCGATAATGAGCTTGCTGAAAAAGCCGCTAAAGACCCGTCGTCACTTACGGTCAGCCAATATGAAACTTGGTACTGTACAGCGTATGTAAGCTCTATATGCTATCAGATACAGGAAGTTATTACAGACTCGGTAGCTTCTCCTGTAAGACAGGTAGCAGATTCGGAGGGTGCTATACTTGAAAAAACACAGCTTCTTATGATACTGATAACTATACTCAGTCTGATAGGCGCGTCGCTTGGTATCTGCAATCTTGTTACCGCAAGCGTAATGGAACGCAGCAGCGAGATAGGACTTATGAAAGCGATAGGAGCACAAAACAGTTCTGTATCGGGACTTGTATTAACAGAGATATTTATTACTGCTATATTGGGCGGTATAGGCGGATTTTTTGCAGGATTGGGATTTGCGCAGATAATAGGACATTCAGTATTCGGCTCGTCAATAACTATGCGTCCGATGGTTATACCGATTGTTGCGGTTCTGGTAGTCATAGTTACTCTTATCGGCAGTATTCCTGCTATAAGAATGCTTTTAAGACTTCGCCCGACAGAAGTTTTGCACGGCAGATAATCGGAGGTACTGTATGAAGAAAAGAAGAATGTACTTTAAAATGATAACAGCGTCTTTGATGCGAAGACGTTCGAGAATGATCGTGGCTCTGCTGTCAATAGCGATAGGGGCAACTGTTTTATCGGGACTTCTTACCATATACTATGATGTTCCTCGACAGCTTGGGGCGCAGTTTAGAAATTACGGCGCAAATATGATACTAACATCAACCGAGGAGAACTTATCCCTTGAAGATGTTGATCAGGCAGTTTCTGTTATAAAAAGCGGCGATGTTGTCGGAGTTGCTCCTTACAGATACGAAAATGTAAGAATTAACGAGATACCCGTTGTTGCGGCGGGTACTCAGATGAGCGGCGCAAAATCAACAAGTCCGTACTGGTCTGTTGAAGGGGAGTGGCCTGCACAGAACGGTGAATTAATGGTTGGCGCAAAGGTAGCGGATAAATTCCGATTGAAACAGGGAGATAGTATCGCTGTAAGCTTTACTCCCGATGAAAAGGATACAAATGACGAGGTAGTTGTTGACAGTTCTATTGACTTTAAGATAACGGGAATACTTGACACGGGCGGTTCGGAAGAGGAATACGTTTATATGTCGCTGGACGATCTCGAAGAGCTTACGGGAGATAAAGGTATAGTAAATATTGCCGAACTCAGCGTATCTGCACAATCTGATGAACTAATCGCTTATGCAGATACTATTTCAAATTCAGTTTCATCTGTAAGCGCAAGACTTGTTAAGAGGGTTACGGCTTCGGAAACTACCGTACTTACAAAATTGCAGGCTCTTGTACTGCTTGTAACTATTGTAGTGCTTGCGCTTACTATGATATGCGTTTTTACTACAATGGCGGCAGTTGTTGCGGAGAGAAGAAAAGAAATAGGTTTGAGAAAAGCAATAGGTGCGTCAGACAAGAGTATTATTGCAGAATTTGTCGGAGAGAGTATGCTGCTGGGCTTGCTTGGAGGAATACTCGGAACTGTGCTTGGATTTATTTTTGCGCAGCAGGTAAGCGTAAACGTATTCGGCAGTTCGATTTCGTTCAGACCGCTTCTTATACCTATAACAATTTTTGCGTCTATGGCGGTAACGGCATTATCAAGCCTGCTGCCGATAAGAAGCGCAACAGACGTAGATCCTGCTTTGGTACTAAAGGGTGAGTAAGTACAAATAATGCTCGGGAGGAAATTAAAATGAGCTTGTTAGAACTGAAAAATGTTTCAAAAATATACGGCGAACTGCATGCGCTTGACAATGTAAGCTTAAAGGTTGAAAAGGGCGAGTGGGTTTCTATAATGGGTCCGTCGGGTTCGGGCAAAAGTACAATGATGAATATTATAGGCTGTATGGATAAACCGACTAAGGGAGAGGTTTTGCTTGACGGAGTGGATATTTCTAAGGAGAGCAGCAAAAACCTAACAACTATACGCCGTGATAAAATAGGTCTTATATTCCAGCAGTTTCATCTTGTAAATTATTTAACTGCATTGGAAAATGTAATGCTTGCGCAGTATTATCACAGTATCCCCGATGAAAAAGAGGCTATGGAGGCGCTTGAAAGAGTTGGACTTGCAGACAGAGCAAAACATCTTCCAAGTCAGCTTTCGGGAGGAGAGCAGCAGAGAGTATGCGTTGCCCGCGCATTGATAAACCACCCCGAAATAATTCTTGCCGACGAACCGACAGGTAACCTTGACGAAGCGAACGAAAAGGTTGTAGTTGACCTTTTCCATAAGCTGCACGATGAGGGTACTACTCTTGTAGTGGTAACACACGATCCCGAGGTTGCAGAGGTGGCGCAGAGAATGATAGTTCTCAGAAGCGGACGTCTTTCAAAAGAAGTGGTAAATCGTAATTTTACAGGAAAAATAAAATTGGAAGATAATAACTGATTGTAAATAAATGACAATTTTGTTGTTAGTAAATGATGAAATTCTATGATATAATGATACAGATAGGAGCAGTGCAATATGAAAAAATCCTATATTGCGAGTGCTTTGGCAGCAGCAGCCGTTATAATGGCGCTTGTAGGCTGTTCGGGTACGGCGAATTATAATGACGGTACATATACTGCAAGAAGTCAGGAATATGTGAATAATGAAGATGAGTCTGTTGCAGGCAACGGATACGGAGAGGTTACATTGACAATTAAAGATAACAAGATAACAGATTGTACATTTGTAACTTACGAACTTGACGGAACTCAAAAAGACGAAAACTACGGCAAAGAAAACGGAGAGATAAAGAATAAGGATTTCTACAATAAAGCACAGAAAGCGCTTGCAGCTTGTGAGAAATATGCTCAGTCGCTTGTTGAACAGGGTAGCCTTGACGGTGTGGACGCAATCAGCGGCGCAACGATAAACTACAATGAGTTTACCGAAGCGGTAGAGGAGGCACTAAAGCAGGCAGAAGCGAAATGATTTAAAAAAATTGCCCGAAGCTGTAATATATGCTTCGGGTTTACTGCTATAAAAAGGTGAATGATATGAAAACTATGAAACATTTAGCTGTAACTATAATAATACTGTTTCTTATAATAGGTATACCGTTTATGAATACAAGCTATTTTAAACAGCTCATCACAGAAAATACGGACGCACAGACAAGCGCCTCTGTTATTACTGATAAGCCCTCGGGAAATTACAAGGTAATAATAAATCTTGATAAACACACAGATAAAGAAACCTTGTCACAGTGGCACGATTTTTTTGAGGGGGAAGATGTATCTTTTATTTTTGAGGATATAGTCTGTACAGTTGCAGACGGCGACAATACGGCAATGGAGCTTGCGGAGAATTTCAGGTCAAGACTTCCCGAAAATCAAATGATAATTAAAACGGAAGACCCTGTGCTTATGCTGTCAAAAGCTGAGTACGGCTTGTTTGATGTGGTGATAATATCGGAGGAGTTTGCAAATATATTTAATGCCGAAACGGTTTATAGCTGTGATTTTGCAGATGTAATTAATATTAATGATAATACACAGGATAAAGAAACAGGGGATAGTTATGAGAAAATTTAACGCAGTATTAAGTGTGACGCTGCTTACGGTGTTTTTGGTACATATTATCAGCGGGATATTCAATTTATGCGGTTTCATATCGGGCGGCAGCATTTTTCTTACAGCCTTAACGCATACAATGGAACTGTTAGCGGCAATTCATCTTGTAATAGGAGTAAAACTCACAGCAAACAGTGTTATTGCCGTAAAAAAATCGGGAGTTTCTTATTTTAAGGAAAACAAGATTTTCTGGATAAGGCGAATTAGCGGCGCTGCCGTAATCTTTTTTATAGTATGTCATGTTATTATTTTCACGAAAAAAAACGATACCGCTTTCAGATTAAACTATTTCGGAGCGGTACAGCTTGTATCACAGATATTAATGGTACTATCTGTGGCTGTACACGTTCTTACAAACATTAAACCTCTTATGCTGTCGCTTGGCATAAGCAGGTACAAGAGTTTTATAACAGATATTCTTGCGGTGCTGTCGGTGATACTTTTGCTGTCAGGGGTAGGTTTTACAGTGTATTATTTCAGGTGGACTTTTATTTGAGGGTGTGACTTATGGAGAGTGTAAATATTATAGGCGCAGGTCTTGCAGGATTATCGGCAGCGATTACGCTTGCACAAAACGGAATTAAATGTAATTTGTTTTCGTTACAACCCTCTGAGCGCGCACAGTCTGTTCTTGCGGAGGGTGGAATAAACGGCGCGTTAAACACTATGGGTGAAGATGACTGTACAGAAAATCACTATAACGATACAATGAAAGGCGGAGTATACCTTGCAGACCCGAATGCGGTAGATAGTTTGACACAAAACGCACCCGACATAATAAGAATGCTGCAGTCTATCGGAGTGCCGTTTAATACTAAGGATAATGAAATAGTGCTGAGAAATTTCGGAGGACAAAAGAAAAAACGTACAGCCTATGCACGAAGCAGTACGGGCAAGATAATAATGAACGCTATGATTGACGAGTGCAGAAAGTATGAAAAAAAAGGTTTAGTAAACCGCTGTTCTCATCACGAGCTTATAAAATTGCTGATTAAAAATAAAAAATGTTTTGGCGTCAGAATAAAGGACACATATACAGGTGTGATAAACGACTATTACGGAACAGTTATAGCAGCGTGCGGAGGAATGAACGGATTTTTCCCCGAAATGATAACAGGCACAACTCAGAACAGCGG
Source organism: uncultured Ruminococcus sp. (assembly GCA_902761345.1). Taxonomy (GTDB): domain Bacteria; phylum Bacillota; class Clostridia; order Oscillospirales; family Acutalibacteraceae; genus RUG592. Next base: position 20,712 of record CACWKD010000024.1, read on the forward strand.
AGAGGCTGCGGCATTGATGTTTAGTCAGGGGGTAGAGTTCTCAAACCTTGAAATGCTCCAGTTTCACCCTACAACGATAGGTATTCCAAACAAACGCTGTCTTGTAACAGAGGCGGCAAGGGGAGAGGGCGGCAGACTGTTTATTGAGAGAAACGGTGAGAAATGGTACTTTATGGAGGAGAAATATCCCGAACTCAAAAACCTTATGCCCAGAGATGTTGTGTCACGGGAGATGTTTTTTGTCAGGAGAATGGAAGATTGCAGCGGTGAAGTATATCTTGATATGACAGGTCTTTCGGAGGACGTATGGCAGAATAAGCTGTCAGATTTAAGGGAGGAGATTATTCATTATCTCGGTAAAGACCCCAAAGTATTGCCGATACCCGTACACGAAGGAATACACTACTTTATGGGTGGGATAAATACAGATGAAAGACACAGTACCAACATAAAATATCTCTATGCAGCGGGAGAATGTACAAGTCAGTATCACGGTGCAAACCGCCTCGGAGGCAATTCAATGCTCGGTGCGATTTACGGAGGAAAGAGGGCTGCTTTATCAGTGATCGAAGATAACGGATTTAACGAACACCCTGTTTTTGATATGGAAATCTGCGACGATACACCTGCAAGATACTCCGTAATAATAAAGATAAGAGATATACTGCTGTCATCAATGGGTATAGTGAGAAACGAACAGACGCTCGCAAATGCGCACAGCGAACTTAGCAATTTTGCAGCGGGGGAGAAGTTATCCGAAAGGGAGAAAAGACGCGTATCTTTAGCAATAGCTATGATAACAAGCGCAGAACAGAGAAAAGAGAGCCGAGGGGCGCATTATCGTGAGGATTATCCCGAAACAGATGATAAGTACAAAAAGATAATAGTATCAGCGTTCAAGGACGGAGAGGTTTTAACAGAGTTTAGACAGATACCGCAAAGGAGGGTGCAAAAATGAAATACAGGCTTGAAATAATGCGTCAAAAGGACAGTACCTCCGAACCGTACTTACAGTGTATAGACTATGAAACAGACGATTGCAACACAGCTGTTTCCACGGCGTTAAGTCAGATAAACAACAACGGAAACTACAAAGATATTAACGGCAATATAGTTTCTCATATTTCGTGGGAGTGCAGCTGTCTGCAAAAAAAATGCGGCGCTTGCGCTATGGTCATAAATTCAAAACCTCGTCTTGCCTGCGATACAAAGCTGTCGGAATGTAATATAAACGGGGTTGTAAAAATAGAGCCTTTGAAAAAATTTCCCGTTGTATCAGATTTAACCGTGGACAGGAGTATTATGTTTGAAAATCTAAAGGCAATAAATGCGTGGCTGTCAAGCGAGTATAGATCGGACGATAAAACTAATAATACAGCATACATTTCGTCACGCTGTTTACAGTGCGGCTGCTGTCTGGAAGTATGCCCTAACTTTTATGCAGGGTCTGAATTTTTTGGAACTTCTGTTCTTGCGCCAATGTCAAGAGTGATCACCTTATCGGAGAATGAGGATTTAAAAGCAGCGTCAAAACTATACAAGAAAAACTATTACAGCGGCTGCGGAAAATCTTTAGCATGCAAAGATGTCTGTCCTGCAAAGATAGATGTTGACGATTTGCTTGTAAACTCAAACGCAGCGGCAGTATGGAGGATAGGGTTTGGAAAAAAGAAAAGATAAGATATTGATTTTATCGGCAATGTCACTTATTCTTGCGGTGCTCACTGTAATGAATGGGGTACTGTCAAATATGTTTTTTGCAGAGAGAAATCACTACGATGTAAGCCGTGATTTAAGTATATATTTTGCAAATGCAGATGATGTGATAGATGCTGTAAGGCAATGTCTGAAACGCAGCGACAGACGCATTATGATAGAATTTTATGCCGAAAGCGACAGTATGGAGGATATAGACGATATTGCGGGGGAGATTATGGAGTTTGCCTGCGCAGAAACCGAAAACTCCGATGAGGGAGATTATCTTCGCTTCAGATACGGTGGATATGATATTTATTACAGTCATATTCCAAAGAAAGACAAGTTTTACTATACGATTGAAATTGCTCCACGATATTATACAACGCACGAGCAGGAAGAAAAGGTAAGCGCAGAGATAGAGCGGATAATATCTTCCTTTAATTTTGATAAAAATACAACTGATTATGAAAAATTTATACGGATATATAATTACATTTATGATACAGTAAGCTATGACAAAGTTCATAAGAATAATGTAAATAACCACATAAAGACAACGGCATATTCGGCGTTGTTTTATCATACGGCAGTATGTCAGGGATACAGCTCTCTTATGTACAGAATGTTAAAGGAGTGCGGTATCAATACAAGAGTTGTTACGGGTAAGGCTGTGTATGACAATGGTGAGGAGTATCATTCTTGGAATATAGTATGTTTGGACGGTTTGTATTATAATGTGGATATTACGTGGGATAAGCAAAGTAATTCCAAAGACTATTTTCTGAAATCCGAAGATGATTTTGCAAACCATAAAAGAGATAAGGAGTTTACGGAACAGGAGTTTACACAGCGTTATCCGATGAATTTATAGAAACGCTTTAAAAATATTTGGAGGAAAAAATGGCTACATATGTAATATCCGATGTTCACGGCAGATATGATAAATTTACAGAAATGCTTGATATAATCGACTTAAAAGACGATGATACATTATATATACTCGGAGATGTTCTTGACAGAGGTCCCGAACCAATAAAAGTCATCTTGAAAATAATGGAAATGCCAAATGTAATAATGCTGCGAGGCAACCACGAGGAAATGGCTATGAAATGTCTGCCTACATTAGTTGAAGAATTGACAGAAAGTATGATCTCGTCACTTAACGATATTTTTATAAACGATTTTATGATTTGGACAACAAACGGAAATCAGCCAACGCTTGACGGATTTTATGTTTTGGATAAAGATACAAAGAATAAGGTTCTTGAATACATCGGCAGCACTATACTTTATAAGAGTTTGACAGTCGGCGGTAATGAGTATCTGCTTGTTCATGCGGGATTGGGTAATTTTTCTCCGGATAAGCTTATGGAGGAATACACTGTAAATGAGCTTGTGTGGGATCGCGCAGATTATGAGAAACAGTATTTTGATGATAAATTCCTTGTTACAGGTCATACGCCTACTCAGACGATAGACTGCTGCGAAAACCCCGGTTATATTTACCGCAGTAAAAACCATATTGCAATAGACTGCGGAGCGTGTTTCAAAACAGGCAGACTTGCAGCAATTTGTCTTGATACGGGAGAAGAATTTTATACCTCGGAAACAGAATAATATTTAAAAGGCTTGCTCGAATTTCGGGCAAGCTTATTTTATAGCTTAGATAAAATTATATTGAATTTGAGAATTTTTTTGGTAAAATGTATTTACTTTTTGCTAAAATTGTGTTAAGATAAAGCCATAGTTTAAATACAAAGGAGGAACTTGTTATGTTAAAAAAATGTTTGGCGGAATTTTTGGGAACTGCGGTGCTTGTTACATTCGGCTGCGGTGTTGCGGCTACTAACGGCTTGGGTGCAGGGTATGTAGGTATAGCTCTTGCATTCGGACTTGTTATTGTGGCTATGGCATATTCAATCGGAAATGTATCGGGTTGTCATGTAAATCCTGCCGTTTCTACTGCTATGCTGATTAACGGCAAGCTTACTCCTGCGGAATTTGCAGGCTATGTAATAAGCCAGTTCTTTGGAGCAACATTTGGTGCGTTTATCCTTTATGCTATGCTTACGGGCACACCGTTCCTTAGTGAAAACGGAATGGGTACAAATGGATACGGCGATCTATCTGCAACGAATATAACAGCAGCAGGCGCATTTTTAGCTGAAATAGTGCTGACGTTTGTTTTTGTATTTGCTATTTGCGGAGTTACAAGTAAGGAAAAATTCGGCAATCCCACAGGTCTTGTAATAGGCGCGACACTTACGCTTGTACATTTGCTCGGTTTACCTCTTACGGGTACTTCCGTAAACCCTGCAAGAAGCTTTGGCGCAGCATTTGTATCAATGATATTCGACTGCAAAAACGGTTATGCGGCATTTTCACAGTTATGGGTATTCATAATCGCTCCTCTCATAGGCGGTGTTCTCGCAGCAGTTACATACAAGTGGCTTGACTCGGAAAAAGAGTCCGAACCTGCAAAAGCAGCCGCAAAGACACCTGCAAAGGCATCGGCAAAAACAAATAAGAAAAAGTAAGACAGTTAACATTCCCTGATGAAAATCGGGGAATTGTTGATATATGATCAATTAAATGGAGGTATATAAATGATAGGAAGTAAGAGAAACGGTTACTATACTATGTCGGAAGTTCAGTTTGAGGAGATGAAGAATTTTTACAAAAAGCTGGGATACAATCCTCTTCAGGTGAAGGTTTTGACAGAACGCTGTTTTGGAAACAGCATAGTCGTAAGCAAAGATGTTCCATACAGAAATGATTGGTGTTTTCCTTTAAGGATCGATTACAACACACCCCCTGCAGGCGGAATATTTAAAAATATGCCGTTTCAGAGGTCAATGCCGGGCGCTTCTATGAGTGCGTTTCAGAGTCGTATGACTGTATCGGCAGTACCGAATATGGCTTCTCCTACGGGTTCGGTACGCAGCAATCAGCCTGTTCAAGCACAGCGTATGGTTAGCAAAAGAAATATGAGCCGCAGCAGAATGATAAATCTATCTGAATTATATGAGGCAGAGCTTGATGGTGCTGTGGAGAGTTTTGATACAGCCGAAACTCATGTAAATGACGAGAATGAGAAACTCAGTCCTCTCAATAGTCCGCAGGCTATCTTCTCCGCTAATGTAAATACTGCTTCGTGGGATTACCTAAGAGGAAAGATAGAGCAGAGAAGCAGTATTGATAAATCTTTTGTAAGGGTTGAGGAGATAATAAATTCGTATCTGTACGATTTTCCGAAGCCCGAAAAGGACGAATTGTTTTCACTAACGGCGGAGAAATGCAAGTGTGCGTGGAATCCCGATGCCGAGCTTATGCTTGTTGGTATGAGAGCAAAAGATGTTCCCGTTGATGTCAAGCAAAACCTTGTTTTCCTTGTAGACGTATCCGGAAGTATGGGTGACCAGTGGGTACTTGTACAGATGTCCTTAGCCGCTATAATAAGCCGACTGAAAGAAAACGATACTTTGTCGATAATATCGTACAGCGATGAAACCGTTGTGGTAAAGAAAAACCTGAACGGCGGCGATAAGGCTAAATGTGTAGATGCGATAATAGAGATAGAGGGAACAGGCGGCTGTACAAGAGGAAGTGAGGGACTTGAACAGGCATATAGTTTTCTGCAAGAGAAATATGACAAGAACGCAAATAACCGTGTTTTCATATTTACAGACGGTGATTTTAACTTTGGAATAACAAGCGAGGGCGATCTGAAAGATTTTATTTACAAGAAGCGAGATAGCGGTATCTATCTTTCAATAGTGGGCTACGGATACGGCAACTTTAAGGACAATAAAATGGAAACGCTCGCATACAACGGCAACGGAAACTATACCTTTGTGTCAAATCCGTACGATATTAATGACAACCTCTGCGATAAGCTTATATCAAACCTTGTGACTGTTGCAAAAGATGTAAAAATATCTGTTGAGCTTAATCCTGCCTATGTAAGCAGTTACAGACTATTAGGTTATGAATTCCGCGCGCTTACTCAGCAGGAGTTTCACGATACAAAGAAAGCGACAGACGGTATAGGCTCGGGACATAATGTTGTTGCTCTGATAGAGCTTACAAGAGGAAAAGCAAAGGAACAGTTCTCCTCACGCTACGTTAAAAGCGATGTCAAGGAACATTCCGATGAGTTTGCTTTTATAGAGGTGCATTACAAATCGCCCGATGATAAAAACCTTACTGCGACAAAGAGTATATCTGTAAAGGAGATAGAAAACTCTCAGACGGATAACATTAAGACAGCGCAGTTACTTGCAGCTTTTGGACTTTGCGTGGTAGATTCCAAGTATAAGGGCAAGGCGGATAAAGCTCTTCTTTCCGAGATGATAAAAGAGTTTGAAAAAAGCGGTAAATACAATATGAATAAGAGGTATTCCCACTTTGACATTATAAGAAAATATATGCAGTCGTAATAGATTATTTTGTACCGCCACGGTTTTTTTGGCGGTACAAATTTTTTTCGGAATGATTACTATTTGACGAAGAAACTTGACATTTGAAGATTGTAGTTATATAATTTACTTTATGAGGATAAAGATTCCCCGAATAATCTAATTGCATAAGGAGATGCATTTTATGTTAGATATCAAAATCACAAAAACTACTGCTCCAAAAGAAAAGCCTGCTAAGGACGCACCGCTTGGATTTGGAAAGATCTTTACAGATCATATGTTCATTATGAATTATACAGAGGGACAGGGCTGGCACGATCCGAGAATTGTACCGTTCCAGAATATTTCTCTTTCGCCTGCTGCAATGGTTTATCACTACGGTCAGGAGATGTTTGAGGGTTTAAAGGCATACAAGGGCGATGATGACGAAGTATATCTTTTCAGACCTGATATGAATGCTAAAAGAACCAATAACACTAACGATCGTCTTTGTATTCCTAATATCCCCGAGGAGGATTTTGTACAGGCTGTAAAGGCAGTTGTTGATATTGACAGAGATTGGATTCCTACTGCTCTGGGAACATCGCTTTATATTCGTCCGTTTATCATAGCAACAGATGAGTTTTTAGGTGTTGCACCGTCGAACACATATCTTTTCATGGTGATCCTTTCTCCAAGCGGAGCTTACTATTCAAGCGGTCTTGCGCCGGTAGGTATCTGGATCGAAGATGAGTATGTTCGTGCTGTAAGAGGCGGTATGGGATTTGCAAAGACAGGCGGTAACTATGCTGCAAGTCTTATCGGACAGGTTAAGGCACACAATGATAATTATTCACAGGTACTCTGGCTTGACGGTGTAGAGCGTAAGTATATTGAAGAAGTAGGTTCTATGAACATATTCTTTAAGATCGATGGTAAGGTTGTTACACCTATGCTCAACGGAAGTATTCTCCCGGGTATCACAAGAGATTCTACAATTAAGCTTTGCAAGAGCTGGGGTCTAGAGGTTGAGGAACGCAAGATTTCTGTTGAAGAGCTGCTTGACGCACAGAAGAACTATGATACAATGACAGGTATTCAGTACGGTAAGCTTGAAGATAAGTTTGGTTGGAGAGTTAAGGTTTGATATAGTGTAACACTTTAGTTATTGCCTGCATATAGTGTCTTTGAGATGAAAAATTATGAAGGTAATAATATGAGTAAACATATAACCCTGACTGATGCTCCGATAGGTTCAAGATGTATGATTTGCGGTATTGATGATACTCTTAGTGTAAAAATGCGGCTTTCAGAACTTGGATTTAGGGTTGGGGCGTTAGTTGATAAGCTATATACCGGCTCAAAGGGAAGCCCGATAGCATTTCGTGTAAGCGGAGCGGTTATTGCAGTGCGTTGTGATGACGCAGAAAAAATAATTGCTGAAATATAATAAAAGGACGTTTTTCCGTAATGGGAGAAGCGTCCTTTTTTTGAGGAGGCAGCGTATGGCAGAAAAAGAAAAAGTATTTACAATAGCACTTGCAGGAAATCCAAATGTCGGAAAAAGTACGGTTTTCAACAATTTTACAGGATTACATCAGCATACGGGCAATTGGCCGGGAAAAACAGTAGAAAGCTCACAGGGAGAATACATTTATAATAAGTCAAAATACATTATTCAGGATCTTCCCGGAACATATTCTCTAACTCCAAATTCCGCAGAGGAGCAGGTAACGTCTGATTATATAAAATCGGGAGATTATGACGCACTTGTAATAGTCCTTGACGCAACCTGTATGGAAAGAAACATAAGGTTTGCACTGAGTATAATCAGCTACGTGAAAAGCAAGGTGATAATATGTATAAACCTTATTGATGAAGCCGAAAAAAAGGGCATTGATATAGATGCAATAAAAATGTCTGAGATGCTTGGCGTTCCTGTGATAAAAACAGCTGCAAGAAGCGGAAAGGGTACGGATAATTTAAAAAGGGAGATAGAGGTTATAAGCAGCAATTCTCAAAAAACAGATAATACCGAATTGAGAGACAAAGATCTTACCGAATTATCCGACAAAATTCTTGCAGCCTGCTGTACATACAAAAGTGATTTTACTGACAGGCGTGACAGACAGATAGATAGGATTTTGCTGTCTAAAAGGTTTGGCATTCCTGTTATGCTGTTAATGCTTGCGGGTGTATTCTGGATAACGATAGCGGGGGCAAATGTACCGAGTGAACTGCTGAATAAAGGATTTCGTTTCTTGGGAGAAAAGTTACGCACAGGTTTGTCTGTGATACATTGTCCGGAACTGATTATTTCTGCACTGATAGACGGAGTATATACCGCCCTTACATGGATAGTATCTGTAATGCTGCCGCCTATGGCAATATTCTTTCCTTTATTTACGTTAATGGAGGATTCAGGGTATCTTCCTCGAATAGCGTTTAATCTTGACACAATTTTCAGAAAAGCAAATGCGCACGGCAAGCAGTCGCTGACAATAGCTATGGGGTTTGGCTGTAATGCCTGCGGAGTAACAGGTTGCAGAATAATAGATTCGCCGAGAGAGCGATTGATTGCGATAATCACCAACAGCCTTGTACCTTGCAACGGAAGGTTTCCTATGCTGATAGCGATAATATCTATGTTTTTTGCAGGAACGTCGCTCGGCGCGGCAAAATCTTTTGTGCAGTCATTGATACTTTTGTTTATAATCGTGCTGAGTGTTTTGGTTACGCTGATATGCTCAAAAATACTGTCTAAAACTGTTTTGAAAGGTATGGAGTCATCTTTTATATTAGAGCTGCCGCCGTACAGACACCCTCAGATAGGCAAGGTAATTGTAAGGTCGATTTTTGACAGAACGATTTTTGTATTGCTGCGTGCAGTTTCAGCGGCAGCACCCGCAGGACTTCTTATCTGGATACTTGCAAATATCAAAATGGGGGACAGTACAATTCTGCTGCACATAACTCAAATGCTTGACCCGATAGGAAAGACGTTAGGACTTGACGGTGCGATACTTTGTGCGTTTATACTGGGATTTCCTGCAAACGAAATTGTTCTGCCGATAATGCTTATGATATATATGTCGGGCAGTACGCTCGCAGAAATTCCCGATTTGGTACAGTTTAAAGAGATACTCACCTCGAACGGCTGGACAATGACAACAGCAGTATGTATGTTGATATTTGCCCTGTTTCATTTCCCTTGTTCAACAACGTGTATCACTATATGGAAAGAAACACACAGCCGAAAGTGGACGCTGCTGTCGTTTTTAGTTCCGCTGATTGCAGGAGTAGTTCTATGTTTTGCGGTAAATGCCGTATCGGTAATACTATAATGTTATTTTGCCATACAGTAAATTTGTATTTGCTGTATGGTTTTTTATTATTATCCCTTTTTACAAAAATTTTTCTTTAATTTTGGGTATTAATTTTGTAATGAACTGTTGATTATATTTTATTTTGTGGTAAAATATTTTAAGAGGCTTTTATCTGAAGCATTGTGTATATGAATTTCGATCGAAGGGATCACGTTTATGGATGCAGTTCATCAATTTTTTGAAACTTTTCTTGCTGTAATCAGAACATTTCGCCTAAAAGACGCATTTGATATTGCGGCAATAGCTTTAATAATATATTACCTGATCAAGCTTGTTAAAGAAACTCGTGCAGTTCAGCTTGTAAAGGGTATTCTTGTACTTATCGTTCTTTATGGAATAGCGTTTGTTTTTCAGTTAACGATGCTTACGGCTATGCTCAGTAAGTTTTTTGAGTTCGCCGTACTGGTGCTGTTTATAGTATTTCAGCCTGAAATACGAAAGGTTCTTGAACAGCTTGGAAGAAGTAATTATACTTACAGAAAACTCCGTAAGGTATTTACCGAGTCGGACACCGAGGCAGAAATACTTCGACAGAAGAAAAATATAGCTATTTTTGTAGATGCAATAATGCAGCTTCACGAGAAAAAAACAGGTGCGCTTATTGTGTTTGAACGGACAACTATGCTTGGAGATATCGCATACACAGGTACAACGATCAACGCTTCGCCGTCTGTAATGCTGATTGGAAATATATTTTATAACAAAGCGCCTCTGCATGACGGCGCAATGATCGTGCGTGATTTTAATATATATGCAGCAGGCTGTATTCTTCCGCTAACTCATAACGAGGGCGTAGACGATAATCTCGGTACAAGACATCGCGCGGCTTTGGGTATGAGCGAGGAATCGGACGCAGCGATCGTTGTTGTTTCAGAGGAAACAGGCTCTGTTTCAATAGCGCTTAACGGAGAGCTTACACGAGATTATACAAGAGAAACTCTCACGAACAGACTGCATAAGCTTCTTATCGCAGAAGAGGAGGAACAGCCCGAAAAGTTTTCGTTCCGCCCGTCTTCGAGAAAGGAGAAGAAAAAGCATGAGTGACGAAAAAAAGAAAAAGATCAAACTTAAAAAAAAGAAAACTACTCTGTCATCTCTTTTTAACGATAATAAATTTCTTCTGATATTCTCACTTGTTATGGCATTTATTATATGGGTCGGAGTGTCGGCAAATAACGGAGAAACAGCAAATTATCCCATTTCGGATATACCGGTGACAATGGATCTATCGGAAGAAGCAGAAAACGATAATCTTAATGTTGTTTCAATCGACGGAATACCGGTAAGCGAGTTTACAGCGACAGTGCGTGTTAAGGGCAACAGTGTTACGGTCGGTTCTCTTACAAAATCCGATATACAGGTATATGGAGCAAACTTAGGAAACATTGTAACATCGGGTACATATACTGTTACGCTGATGGCTAAACAGATCGGAATAAAAAATAATTACGATATTGTTTCATTAAATCCGTCCGAGGTAACCGTTGTTGTGGATAGAAATATTACAAAAGAGTTTACAATAGAAAGTATGATAGAGGTTTCCGCACCGTCTGATTATTATAAAGGAAATCCTGATTTTTCTATAAAGACTGTATCTGTATCAGGTCCCGAACAGAGCGTTCAGAAAGTGGCTAAGGCGGTTGTATCATATAAAACAGAGAAAGAACTTACCTCAACTACCGTTCTGAGCGGACTTCCTGTTGAACTTTTAGATGAAAACGGAGATGTCATAGAAGATGACGCACTCACAATAGATTCCGTAGAAGTAGATGCAACTATTCCCGTATTGATGAAGAAGAAAGTCCCCGTCACGCTTATATGTGAAAACAAGCCCGAGGGTCTTAATATGGAGGAGTTTGTGTCTATTGAACCGTCCGAAATAGAGATAGCTGCAAGCTCAGATGTAATAGATACTGTCAGCAGTATTAATATAGGAACTCTGAATTTCAACGATCTCTCATACGGCAAAACGTTTGTTGATTATGAGTTGACTATGCCCGAGGGCGTCAGAAACCTCAACAATATTGAGAAAGCTACGGTGAAGTTTGATTATTCAAAGTTTTCTGTAAAATCATTTACTGTGACTTCATTTAAATTTGAAAATGTTCCCGAGGGTCTTGTTGCTGAATACTCGCCTTACAGCAATGTTATTGTGAGAGTAATAGGACCAAAGAGCGAAATATCCGATATGACTTCATCTGATATATTCTCGGTTATAGATCTAACGGGTGCAAGTATCGGAAATACAGATGTAAATCTGAACATTTCTGTTTTAGATCATACATCTTGCTGGGTATACGGTTCATATCAGCTCAATGTTACGGTAAATGACGCTGCACTGGTTTCATCACAGACTAATACCGATACGTCGTCTGATAGTAATACAAACAGCAGAACAGACGATACAGATAAATCAGAATAACGGTTTATGCCGACAGAGAGTAAAGTCTGTCGGCATATTTCTTTTAAAAATAATTTGTAAAAACTCAGATAAATATGCAAAAAAATTATGTTTATGTGTTGCAATTTCTGTCAAGTGGTGATAAAATAATATAATTATAAAGATTTACTATCATACTATAACATAAACAGTTTCCAACAACGCATATTCTCTTACAGTGATCGGTAAAAGCAGAAAGGACGAATTCAATGAAAATATGGAACGCTTTATCTCCAAATCGTGAAAAGGTAATCAAGCTTTCAAAAAAGTATAACCTTAGTTCTATGTCCGCTATGCTTTTAGAGGAGAAAAAATTTCCCGATGATGAAAGTATAGAACAGTTTCTTTCCGATACACCATTTTTTGAAGATCCTTTTCTGATCAAGGATATGGATAAAGCGGTGGAAACGGTTAGAAATTCCATAAAAAACGGTGAAAAAATCTGCGTCTACGGTGACTATGACGCAGATGGCGTGACTTCGACTACATTGATGTACTCTTTCTTGAAAAGCAGGGGTGCAGATGTTATGTACTATATACCCGCACGAGAAACAGAAGGGTATGGACTTAATAATAATGCAGTTGATTATTTGTATTCACAAGGTGTAAAGCTTATTGTTACGGTAGATAACGGTATTTCGGCATTCGATCAGGTAGAACGCGCGAACTTTTATGAAATGAAAGTTGTTGTTACAGACCACCACGCGCCGCCGAAAATATTACCGAATGCAAATGCGGTTGTAGATCCTCACAGAAAAGATGATACAAGTTCGTTCAAGCATTTTTCGGGTGTGGGTATTGCGTTTAAATTTGCGATAGCGTATGACGGGGAAGAGGCTGATATTACAAATTTGCTGGATCTTTATTCGGATATAGCCGCTATCGGTACGGTAGGAGATATAGTGAGCCTTACGGGGGAAAACAGAGTCCTTGTAAAAGAAGGACTTAAACGCATAAACGCAAAAACTCGTCTTGGCATTACATCGCTTATAGCTGCTTCGGGTTTGACTAAGGACGAAATAAAGTCGGGAGATATTTCTTTTACGATTTGCCCGAGAATAAATGCAGGCGGCAGAATGGGTTTGTCACATAAGTCGGTGCGTTTGCTTATTACTGAAGACGAGGCAGAGGCAGAAGAAATTGCGAGGGAACTGCATGAGGATAATATGCAGCGTCAGAGAATAGAAAAGGAAATTCTTGAAGAGGTTGAAAATACCCTGCTTCACGATGATAACGTAAGGTATCGCAAAATTCTTGTTATAGCGGGTAAGGGGTGGCATCAGGGTGTTATCGGTATAGTTGCCGCAAGAATTAAGGACAGATACGGCAAACCCGTTATTATAATTACATACGATGACGAAAAAGCTAAAGGTTCGGGCAGAAGCGTAGAGGGATTTCCGATGTGTGACGGGGTAGAGTACTGCAAGTCGCTGCTTACAATTTTCGGAGGACACCCAATGGCTGCAGGAATGTCGCTGCATACCGAGAATATAGACGCATTCCGTGATATGATAAATGAGTATGCAGATAAGCTTGACAATACATTTTACCCGAGTATAGAGCTTGCCTGTAAGCTTATTCCGTCAAAGGTTACGCTTCGTATGGTTGAAAGCTTATCTCAGCTTGAGCCGTTTGGAACAGGCAACCCTACTCCTGTATTCGGAATGTACGACGTTACTATAATTAGGGTAACGCCTTTATCAGACGGTAAGCATACTAAGCTTACACTGGAAAGTAATCAAAAGTACTTTGACGCTTTATATTTTAATATGCCAACAGAAAAATTATCATATATAGTCGGTGATAAGGTAAATATAGCGGTAACAGCAGGAATTAACGAATATAACTCTTCAAAGAGTATTTCTTATATAATCAAAGATATTTGCTTTAGTCAGTCTGATAATGAGGCACATCTGAAAAGCAGTACATTTTTTGACGAGCTTATGTGCGGAAAGAAACCTGATGACGCAATGAGAAAAAATCTGATGCCGACAAGAGATGAATGTGCCGTTGTTTACAGATATATAAAGAAAAATAACGGTTTCAAATACTCTGCCGAAGCATTGCATAACAGAATTTCCTATCCGTCAATAAGCTATGGTAAATTGTGTGTAATAATCACTGCATTTAAAGAGCTAAGACTTATTGAAGCAAGCGATAATTTTTCTGCATTGGAAATAAGTCTTGTGAACAGACCGCCGAAAGTGGATATTCTTTCGGCTCCGATCATCAGAAAGCTTGTATAAGCAGTGATTAAGATATATAAAGGTTTTGAAGAAAGGTGTGTTTTGTATGGCTGCATTCAGGAAGTATTATCAGGATTATGAAGAGTTGTGCGAACTTCTCGACAAAAGTCCGAATGACTATGATCGTGAAAAAATCGAGCGTGCATATAGGCTTGCCGAAAAGATGCACGGTGATCAGAGGAGAGTTTCCGGTGTTCCTTATATACTGCACCCTACGTCGGTTGCGTGTATAATTGTAGATTTGGGAATGGACACCGATTCGGTAGTTGCCGCACTCCTGCACGATGTTGTGGAGGATACACCGGTAACACTCGAAGAAGTTGAGCAGATGTTTGGCAAGGACGTTGCAAATCTTGTCAACGGTGTTACCAAAATAAGCAAGATCGCATACACATCAAGAGAGGAACGTCAGGCTGAAAATGTCAGAAAGATGCTTATAGCGATGTCAGACGATATTCGTGTTATAATTATCAAACTCGCAGACCGTTTGCACAATATGCGTACTATTGATTGTATGCGAGAACAGAAAAGACGTGATATTGCCCTTGAAACAATGGAGGTTTTTGCACCTATTGCCCATAGACTTGGTATTAAAGCAATCAAGGACGAAATGGAGGATCTTTCATTGCAGTATCTTGACCCGATCGGATACAGCGAGATAGAAAATCATCTGAAAAACCTTGACGGAAAAGCTTTTATAGATAAGATAATGGACAGAATATCCAAAAAGGTTTCCGAGTATATAAGCGACGCAGTTGTCAGCGGAAGAGTTAAGAGTATTAACGGTATTTACAAGAAGCTCATTATTCAGGGAAAGAACCTTGAGGAGATATATGATATCTACGCTGTAAGGGTAATTGTTGATACTGTTACAGACTGTTATACTGTACTCGGAATAATACATGAGATGTATCCCCCTCTTCCTAACAGGTTTAAGGACTATATTTCTACACCAAAGCCTAATCTTTATCGTTCTCTGCATACTACTGTAATCAGTGAAGACGGAGTACGTTTTGAGGTGCAGATCCGTACAAAGGAAATGCACCAGACCGCCGAATATGGTATTGCCGCACACTGGAAGTATAAGCTTGGTATGAACGGCAAGGACTCAATGGACGAACAGCTTGCGTGGATCAGACAAATGCTTGAAAATCAGGCTGATAATCACGATCCTGCAAGGCTGATAAAGGACATAAAGACCGATCTTTCGTCAGATGAGGTATTTGTCTATACTCCTAAAGGAAAGCTTATCAATCTTCCTCTCGGGTCAACGGTTATAGATGTTGCATATGCTATTCATAGTCAGGTGGGAAATACAATGGTAGGTGCAAAGGCGAACTACCGAATAGTTCCTATTGACTATGTTGTAAAAACAGGCGATATAATCGAGATCATAAAGGGTAAAGAGGGTACGGTAGGCCCCAGCCGTGACTGGCTGAAAATAGTCAAAACTAGCAGTGCCCGCAACAAGATCAGACAGTGGTTCAAGCGTGAGAAACGTGAAGAAAATATTACGCTTGGAAAAGCAGAGTTTGAGCGTGAATGTAAGAAGAACGATTTTGAGCTTACAGAAAAAGAGCTTGAAGAGATGATGGAGCCGATACTCCGAAAGAAAAATATTCCTTCTATGGAGCATTTTTACGCTTCTATAAGTTACGGCGGAACAGTTCTTTGGAAGCTTATGCCGAGAATAAAGGAAGAATACGCAAAGGTAGTTGAGGAACGCAAGAAAGCGCTCGGAATAGAAGACGAGTATATTGTTCCTATTGTTGAACATAAAGTACAGCCCAAGAAGTCAAAGAGCGGAGTTATCATTGACGGAATGGACGATGTTGATATTAAGTTTGCAAAGTGTTGTACACCGCTTCCCGGAGATGATATTATTGCATTTATTACAAAGGGACACGGTATTTCGGTTCATAAGTGTGATTGTAGGAATGTACCTGAGAACATAGCTGAATGTGAGACCCCCGACAGATGGATCAAGGCAAGATGGTCAGAGGCAATAGACAGCTCATTCGTTACGGTAATAGAGATACATTCGTATGACAGAACAGGTCTTGTGGCGGATCTTGCCGGACAGCTTGGCAATATGAAGATAAATATTCATAATATGAGTTCCAAGATAGCTTCAGGAAATATAGCAGTAGTTACATTTAATATTACGGTCAGAGATAAATCCCACCTCAGAGATATTATATCAAGACTTATGGCAGTAAGAGGCGTTATTTCTGTTGAGCGTACAAAGGGGTGAAGTTTCGGGTGAGAGCTGTAATACAAAGGGTTTCATCTGCAAGTGTAAAAGTTGACGGTGAAATAAAAGGAGCTGTTCAAAACGGCTTTCTTGTATTGTTGGGGGTACACGAAAACGATACGGAAAAGGACGCCGAAAAGCTTGCAGCTAAAATTTCTTCACTGAGGGTTTTTACCGATGATAACGATAAGATGAACCTTTCACTTTCCGATATTAACGGGAGTGTGCTTGTAATATCAAATTTCACATTGTACGGTGATTGCAGCCACGGCAGGCGGCCGAGTTTTTTCTCGGCTGCTCGCCCTGAAAAAGCAGAACCGCTGTATGAATATTTTTGTGACAGAATGCTTAAATCAGGTGTGTCTGATGTACAAAAAGGTGTATTCGGTGCAGATATGAAAGTTGAATTATTAAACGACGGACCCGTTACGCTGGTTATTGACAGCGATACGCTTGCTTAAATGTGGAGGTGCTG
Organism: uncultured Ruminococcus sp.; assembly: GCA_902761345.1. Taxonomy (GTDB): domain Bacteria; phylum Bacillota; class Clostridia; order Oscillospirales; family Acutalibacteraceae; genus RUG592. The sequence goes on from CACWKD010000024.1 coordinate 37,608, forward strand.
AGATTGCTTAATATAAAAACATTAGTGCTCGGTGAGATTGCCGCTAATTGCTACATTATTACTGATACGGCAACAGGCGAAAGTGCAGTTATAGATCCGGGCAGCTTTACAAGCAGATTAAATAGTTTACTGGAAGATGTGGGCTATGATAAAATAAAATATGTATTGTTAACTCACGCTCATTTTGACCATATGGAGGGTGTGAATGAAATAATCAAACGTACAGACAAAAAAGCAAAGGTTGCCGTTGGCAGAGAGGATATTCCTCTGTTGAGTGATTCTATGAAAAACCTTGCGTTTATGTTTTCTATGAGAACTATTGACCTGGTAAAGTGCGATATTCCTTTGGACGATAACGACATAATCAAGCTTGGTGACAGTGAGATCACAGTAATTACTACTCCCGGTCATACAAAGGGTTCTGTGTGTTTTTTGTGCGGTGATTGTCTGTTTACAGGAGATACTCTTTTTGCAGGATCGGCAGGAAGAACAGATTTTCCCGGAGGAAGCTTTGAACAGCTAAAGAAATCGTTGTCTAAGTTAGCTGCATTAAAAGGTGATTATAAGGTTTATCCCGGGCACGACAGAACTACTACGTTACAGCGTGAAAGAGAGAGTAATTATTATATAACCGGAGAAGATTATGACAGTATATATTAAAAACCATAAGTTCCATTATGAGATTGAAAACTTAGTAAGACTATTTTTTCCAAACGAAAAAATAGAAATTGTGTTTGATGTGCCAAGTGAACTGTCTAACCCTTACATATATACAGAGTATAATGACAATAATGAAGAATACACGATAAATATCGATATATTAATAGATAAATTTGCTGATAAAATTACAGAAAGCTTTAGCAAAGCGTTATACCCGGACGCTGAACTTCAAATGGCTGTTATGCTTTATGATATGCTTGTTCGTTTTACGGGCATTAAACAGCCGTGGGGATTGTTGACAGGTGTTAGACCTGTTAAGCTTTTCAGAAGACTTACAGAAGAATGTGACTTTGATTATGCTGTCAGTAAATTTAGAAACGAATTTAGAGTAAGTTCAGAGAAGATCGCCTTGACAATTGAAACCGAGAAAAACGAGCGTAAAATACTTGATCTGTCCACAGAGAAATCGTTCAGCTTATATATTTCTATACCGTTTTGTCCGAGTAGATGCAGTTATTGTTCTTTTGTGTCAGCTTCCGTAGAAAGAACGGCTCATCTAATAGAACCGTATGTTGATCTATTGTGCAGAGAACTTGAGGAAACTGCCGCTTATGCAAAGAACAAAGGGTTAAATCTTGAATCGGTATATATGGGCGGGGGGACACCCACTACTTTGTCTGCAAGTCAGATGAAGAAAGTTCTGTGTACTGTAAGAGATAACTTTGATTTGTCAAAATGCCGTGAGTTTACAGTTGAAGCGGGACGCCCCGATACGATTACAGCTGAAAAGCTTCAAGCGATTGCAGAATGCGGCGTAGACAGAATAAGCATTAACCCTCAGACACTCAACAATGAAGTATTGAAAAATATAGGCAGACGTCATACTGCGCAGGAGGCAATAGATACATTTGAACTTGCAAGGTCTTATGGTTTTAATCATATAAACACGGATCTTATAGTGGGTTTGCCGGGTGATACTTTAGAGAGTTTTAAGTCTACGCTTGATATGATAACACAGCTTGACCCTGAAAGTATTACTGTACACACTCTGTCAATGAAACGTGCGTCAACGCTTACAATGGACGGAAAAAACCTTGATAAAACTGAAGCGGAGATCGCTTGTGAAATGCTCGATTATGCCGCGAAAAAGCTCCATTCCTGCGGTTATGCACCGTACTATTTGTACAGACAGAGCAGAATGGTAGGCAATCTTGAAAATACAGGCTGGTCAAAGAAAGGTAAAGAGGGCATTTATAATGTCTTTATTATGGACGAAACTCATACGATACTTGCCTGTGGCGCAGGTGCAGTAAGCAAACTTAAAAATAATAAAAAGGATTGTTTGGAGCGAATATTTAACTTCAAATATCCATACGAATATATAAACAGATTTAACGAAATATGCGAACGGAAAAAGAGGATAGGTACATTCTATGATGAATATAACTAATTCTTACAGACGCTATGCCCTTACTTTAAATGAAATAAACAACTATGCAAAGCACGATCCAAAAGGATTTGTGGAAACGTCGGAAAGTGCATACAGAAGCGATATTAAAGAAATTGCAAGAAGTATTACAGAGGATAAGGATAAGTGCCGAGTAATACTGCTTGCTGGACCGTCGGCTTCGGGAAAAACAACTACTGCCAAAATGCTCAATGAGGAGTTTGAGAAAATAGGCTGCGGTTCTGAAATAATATCTATGGATAATTTTTATCTCGGAGAAAAATGCGTGCCTAAAACAGTGGACGGCAAGCCTGATTTTGAAACTGTCAATGCGTTGAATATACCAAAGATAGAACAGTGTATTTCTAATCTTTTGGAATACGGTTGGGCAGACATAGCGCAGTTTGATTTTGCGTCAAGCACACCTCTTGAAGAAACTATCAGAATTAATCTGCATAATGAGTCGATCGCTATTATAGAGGGAATACACGCTCTTAACCCAATATTTACAGAGCATATACGTTCAAGAGCAGGATTAAAGAAAATTTACATAAGCGTAAAGCAGGGAATTAGAAAAAAACCTGTTTCGGGCTATATGCTTACTGCGGCAGAACTCAGATTAATGAGGCGAATTGTTCGTGACTGCAAGTTTCGAGGAAGTAACGCAGACCATACTATGGGAATGTGGGAAAATGTGCTTTTGGGTGAAAAGAAGTATATTACACCCTATAAGTATACGGGAGATATAACGATAAACTCACTGCATATCTATGAACCGTGCGTTATAGCGTCAAAAACTATACCATATATGAGTAAGGTTGAAAAATCAAGTCCCGAATATGAATATGCTCGCTATCTTATAGAAAGGGCAGAGCAGTTTTGCTGTATAGACGAGAGTTTGATTCCCGATAATTCCCTGCTCAGAGAATTTTTGGGCAACAGCAAATATAAGTATTGATATTTATGACGGTTTTGAATAACAGGTAATTGCTAAAATTATGCAAACTGATGATTTACAAAAATTAAAAAAATTATACTATATTTTATTCTTGGAAAGTGATATAATACTATCGTATTTTTGAGAAATACAAAATTAGTAGAATAGGAAGGAATTAAAAATGAGTTTATTTGACGACGTAATTGTAAATGTTGCGGCTGCTTTTGACGAGGTAAACAAGAAAACAACGGAAATAGTAGACAGATCAAAAATAAGAATATCTTCGGCAGAACTTAGAAATAAGATCTCAGCTCAGTTTGAAACACTTGGAAGATATGTATATGATACAACATCGGCAGGTACAACAGATCAGACAGTAGTAGAGCAGTATGTAACAGAGATAACAACTCTTATCAATGAGTTAAAGAGTTTGCAGGAGTCACTGATAACTTCAAGCGGCAAGATCATATGTCCTAACTGTAACTGCACAAATTCTTCTGATAGTCTTTTCTGCAAGAGATGCGGAAACACACTGGACTTTGCTAATACTTACACTGCAAAGTATCCTGTTACACAGCCTGATGAGGCAAAGGCTGCCGAGGAAACAACGCAAACAGCCTCCGAATCAGAGGACGAAAACGCATAAATTTTTGGGTAAAACAGGTAATACGCCGGCATATTCTGCGGCGTATTACTTTTTGAGTAATGTAACATAAAGTTGAAAAGAGGAGAGCCTTTGAGAAAAATCAATGCAAAAAGCAAAACATCAAATAAACAAAGCTTTATGCTTGGTGCAACAATAATGACTTTCTGTCTGTTGATAGTTAAAGTTATAGGAATGTTGTATAAGGTAAGCTTATCGAATTTGTACGGTGCTGTCGGAGCAGGATTGCTTGGAAATGCTTATGAGCTTTATATCCCGTTGTTTACACTTGCAACGGCAGGATTTCCGATAGCTGTATCAAGAATGATATCCGAAAGTATGTCGTCCGGAAGATATAAGGACGTACGTCGTATCAAAGATGTTGCGATACCGTTTTTTGTAATAGCAGGTACGATAGCGTTACTGCTGATGGTGCTTTTTAGCTTTTTCTATGTTCGCATAATAGACGCACCCGGCTCGTTTGTTGCAATATTGGTGCTTGCCCCTGCAATATTCTTCGGTTGCCTTGTATCGGCGTACAGAGGATATTACGAGGGTATGAGAAATATGGTTCCCACCTCGATCTCGGAGATAGTAGAGGCTTTTGTAAAGCTTCTTGTAGGTTATTCCTTTGCAGCATTTGTTATGAAATACGGTACGCAGCTGTTTGGAATACAAGATAATTACACGCTTATAAAATGGTCTGTTGCAGCGGCTATTTCGGGAATAACGCTGGGTTCTTTTTTCAGCTTTTTATATATATGGCTCAGATTTAAGAGAGAGGGCGACGGAATAACAGAGGAAATGCTGAAAAATTCTCCTCGTCCAAGAACAAAGAAAGAAACTTTTCGTATATTACTGCGTACAGCAATTCCGATAGGTCTTGGTGCTTTAATAATGAGTATTGCAGGTACGGTTGACGCAGCTCTTATACAAAGACGCCTTATAACTATGATGGAGAGAACTCCCGATCTTCTTCTTATGCAGTATCCGGGTTTGATACCCGATGATATTTTGCAGCGTGGAAAGGTACATACATACCTTTGGGGCTGTTATAACTACGCACTTACTATTATGAATTTGGTAGTAACGGTAACGCAGGCTTTCGGTACAACCGCACTTCCAAATGTAACAAACGCATTTATGAAAGGCAACAAGGAATATTTAAGACAGAGTATTGAAACAGTAATGAGAGTAACATTTGTCTTTACAATTCCGGCAGGTCTTGGACTTACGGTACTTGCTAATCCTATAATGCACTTGATTTACGGTTATAAGCCTGATGTTGATGTTTCTGTTGAAATACTAAGACTTATGGGGATAGCAGTAATTGTATTTGCCGCGGCAACTCCTATGTGCAGTATGCTCCAGGCAATTGGCAGAATTGATATGCCGTTGAAGCTTTATGCATTAGGAATGGTTATCAAGGTCGTTTCTAACTATATTTTTGTAGGAATACCTCAGATAAATGTACAGGGCGGAAGTATAGGTACTTTATTGTGCTATACATTTGTAATGATAGTATCTGTGTATGTCCTTGTAAAGGAAACGAAAATAGTGCCTGATTTTAGGGTCGTAGTGATAAAACCTGCTGTTTCGGCTATAATATGTATTACAGCGTCGGGGCTTCTTTATAAGCTGTTATCGGGTATGCTGGCACCCGGCAGAACAAATGCACTTATAATTACAGTGGCTTGTGTGATAACTGCGTGTGTTGTATATGTTCTTTTCCTGTTGCTTCTTAGAGCAATTACCAAAGATGATATTTTGATGTTACCAAAGGGTAACAAAATTGTTACAATTCTTGAAAAATATCGTCTTATACGGTAAAATATGTATTGTTTATATTGTGTTGATAATTATTTAAATCGGAGAGAAAAATGGAATTTCAATTTAAGGATAGATATGATTTTGATGACCTTGTTGAGATAGTAAGGTGTCTCAGACTGCCGGACGGCTGCCCTTGGGATAAGGTTCAGACGCACAAATCTATAAGACAGGATTTTATAGAAGAAACCTATGAGGTAATAGAAGCAATAGATAATGAAGATACAGAACTCTTAAGAGAAGAGCTTGGAGATGTACTTTTACAGGTAGTTTTTCACGCACAGATCGAAAGAGAGAAGTCTGTATTTGATATTAACGATGTTGCAAATGATATTTGTAAGAAGCTCATTATCAGACACCCTCATGTATTCGGAGATGTAAACGCCGATACAACGGAGAAAGTTCTTGATAACTGGGATAAGATAAAAATGCAGACAAAATCTCAGAGTACATTGTCGGAAAGTATGGATAGTATAGCAAGGTCATTGCCCTCGCTTATGCGTGCTGAAAAAATGCAGAAGAAAGCACGAAAGGCTGGATTTGATTTTGAGAATGCAGATGACGCTATCGACAAGGTTTATGAGGAGTTGTCTGAGGTAAAAGAAGCTATAAAAGGCTCGGACGAAAATGCAAAAGCCGAGGAGATAGGCGATCTGCTGTTCTCGGCAGTAAATGTAGCAAGGTTTGCCGGAGTAGAAAGTGAGAAGGCATTATATGATGCTTGCGAGAAGTTTCTTTTCAGATTTACAGCTATGGAAAAAATGGCTAATCAAGACGGAAAAGAACTCGGAGAAATGTCGCTTGCAGAGCTTGATGCATTATGGAATAAGATAAAAGCATTATCATAAGATAATGTTAGCTTATATTACAAAACAATACTGTTTTTCAGTAAGACGGAGGATTATTTATGAATAAAAGTGATTTGATCTCTGTTGTTGCAGAGAAAAACGAACTAACAAAGAAAGATGCAGAAAAGATCGTAACACAAATTTTCGATACGATCGTAGGTGCAGTTGCAGCAGGAGAAAAGGTTCAGCTTGTTGGTTTTGGTACATTTGAGCAGAAAATCCGCAAGGAGAGAACAGGAGTAGATCCGAGGACACATCAGTCGATAACTATACCCGAAGCAAAGGTTCCGTCCTTTAAGGCAGGTAAGGCATTCAAGGATATTGTGGATAATAAATAATAATCGTAAGGGTGCAGACCTGTATTACGGGCTGTCACCCTGAATTTTTTGAGGTGATAAAATGCGTCTTGATAAATATTTAAAGGTTTCAAGAATAATAAAACGCAGAACAGTGGCTAACGAAGCTTGTGATGCAGGGAGAGTTCTTGTCAACGACAAAATAGAACGTGCGTCCTATACTGTAAAGGTTGGAGATATAATAGAGATTCAGCTTGGAGCAAAACCCTTTAAAGCAGAGGTTTTGAGTATTAACGAGTATGCAAAAAAGGACGAAGCGCCTATGATGTATAAGGTGATTAATTGAATATGAATAAAGAAATAAAGCTGTCGTATAAAAGAGTGACAGCTTTATTTTCTGTGTTATATTGCAATAAGAATAATTGTGTGGTAAAATTTATGAGAATTTAATTATGGCGGTGATTTTGTGAAAAGAATATTGTCACTCATACTATCTATCTGCTTCTTGTTTTGTATAACTGCCTACGCTGAGGAAGAATATAATTATGTTGAAATAATAAATTCTGTGATTAGCTTTAAAAGTGATGATGACGCAGCAATTATAATAGATGATAAGCTTTTGGAGAATATCGGTGTAAATGTGTATGACTGGTATGCTTTTTGTGCAGGGAGACTTGGCAAAGAGGATCGTTTTGAAGAGTATTTAAGTGGAGCAGATGAATTTGTAAAAAATAACGATGAAATAAATACTATCGATTATGAGCGGCTTGCACTCGTATCGGCTGCCTGCGGTGAGGATATTTCTGATAACGGACTTTTAGATAAGGCTGTGTTTGAGGGATTTAGCAGTGATAATTTGTCGGAAAAAATTGTAAATCATTTGATATTCGCTCTGCTTGTGCTTGACTCTGATTTTTACGAGATTCCAAATTCTGCCAATATTACAAGAAATGCTTTAATAACTGAAATCCTCGGCAGACGGCTCGATTCGGGAGCGGTTTATATGATGAATAAAACAACACCTGAAACAGACCTTACTGCAATGATGATAACGGCTTTTTTTCCTTATATGAACAGCAGCGAAGAATTTTTGTACACAGATATTAACGGCATTGAGCAGAAAACCACTGTAAGAGAGGCTGTTGAAAAGGGACTTAATTATTTATCATCGGCACAGAGCGAAAACGGTGCTATGATAAACTGGGGGAAGCCGAGCTGTGAAACTACCGCTCAGACGATAGTTGCCCTATGTACCTTAGGAATAGATATTGAGACAGACGAGCGATTTATAAAAAACGGAAACACGCTTATGGACGGTTTAATGAGCTATAAGCTTGAAAGCGGAGGTTTTGCACATTCGTTTGAGGGACTTGGAAAAGCCGACGGATATGCTTCAACTCAAGGTATGTATGCTGTTATTTCATATCTCAGGAGCAAAAACGGATACAGAAACCTTTTTGATATGAGAGAGGAACAGGACACTGATCTATACGATAATACAAAAGCTCTTGAAAATGCGATAGATATACTTGATACGTCTGATGTACCGCAGGCTGAAAAAATTTTGGAGAGATATTCACAGATACCCTTGACAGAGAGAATGTATATCAGGAACTTTAGTAAGCTTGACGATATTCTGAAAATTAACGATATAGAAAATACAGCAGACTTTACCGCCGACGATATGAAATCTTCTATCCGTACAAATATTCACCCGACTGACATTACTGCTCAGAGAACACTTGTATCCGATGAGTACATTGACGAAGCAGGCGATAACTTCAGTGCGCTTGAAATAAGCCGTGCAGAGAATACTTCAAACGGCAAAATGAGTATCCTGCAAATAGTCTCAGTGTCACTTATAGGAGTATTGGCATTATGCGTAATAATATTTAATCACACATACCTTAAAAGGAAAAGAAGATGAAAAAGAATGTAATAGCGATTGCCGCTGTACTTATACTGCTGACTGTACTGATATGTAATCTTGGAAGTTATCGAGAAAAAAATGGAGGTATTAATGTCGGTGGAAATCGAATATATCTTTTGGGTACATTATATGCTGGACCTCAATTAACTGTAACAGGCGATTTGAAAGTCATTAATATACCAACATCTCAACAACAAGTTTTATCAGTTTCACATATTCCAAACAATTTAGGGTATGTAATAAAGTCTGAAAGACTTAAAGAAGTTACACAACTTCTAAAAGACAAGTTTGGATTTGAGTAAAAGTATGCTTTTAAGGATACAAAGCATCATAACAAAAAATTTGTTTTAAAAAAATATAAAACTATGA
>CACWKD010000025.1 GCA_902761345.1 uncultured Ruminococcus sp.
CACACAAAACGACACAGAAATCGACATCATAAAATAAATATAAATAAAAGGCTATTCGCCCTTTTAAACGGGGCGAAAGCCTTTAGTGTCTAATGGTTAAATTGTGACGAAATTTTAATGGTTGTATCAGACAAAAAATAAGGCAGAAATCATGTCGCAGGCGGTTTCTGCTTTAAACTTTAAACTTTAAACTTTTAACTTTGAGCTTTGAACTAACAACTCACATTCCTAACTCCTCGTTTAGACCGTGCAAAAAGGCATTTTTACAAAAAATAATATTGTTTTTATCTTAATTAATAAAACTCCCTCAGTCAGCTACGCTGACAGCTCCCTCAGCGAGGGAGCCTTTTTTGTCTCCCTCTTTGAGGGAGGTGTCACTGAACGTAGTGAAGTGACGGAGGGAGTATTGTTAATCTTAGTGTTTCATATGTTTGTTAGTTTTTGCACGTTCTGCATTCCTAACTCGAAAAAACTCCACTCTCCAAGCTCCACACTTACAGAAAGCTTACTCCGAAATAGAATACTTAGTCTTAAACATTGCGTAGTCACTCTCAAAATCCGAGTTTGTGCCGTTTTTTATATCGTTTATATATTCGTGTGCGTCAAAGCTTAGCTGAGGTGTTTCGATTATCGCTATTGCTATATTTGAGCAGTGATCAGATACTCTCTCGCAGTTTGTGAGCAGGTCTGAAAGAATAAACCCAAGCTCTATCGAACATTCTCCCGATTTTAAGCGTTCAATGTGCTGAGCCTTGATGTCGTTGATAAGCTGATCTATTGCCTCTTCAAGCGGTTCGATGTGCTTTGCAAGAGCGATGTTGTTAGTTGTATATGCGTCCGTAGTTGTGTTGATTATCTCGGTTAATGCGCTGATAAGAATGTCTGTTTCGTCTTTTGCGGTATCGGAAAAATGTATCTTTTTGCTGTGAAGATCCTGCGCAAGTCCAAGAATATTCATAGCGTGATCGCCTATTCGTTCAAGATCGACAATCGAGTGAAGTTGACGGGAAACACTCTTACTGTCTGCTTCGGATATTTCCTTTGTAGCAAGCTTAACTAAGAACGAACCGAGTTTATCCTCATACATATCGAGAATATCTTCGTTTTTAGCTAATTCCTTTGCGGTTGCCTCCTCGTATTTTGTAATGAGGGAAAACGACGCAAAAATCATTTCCTGAGTAAGCTTTGCCATTTGTTTGCATTTGCTGTTGCATTCACGTATTGCAACAGACGGAGTTGAAAGAAGTCGTATGTCGATAAAGCTGTAATTTTCTTCTTTTTCCTTGTTACTCGATTTGTCTTTTACAATTAGTCCTGCAAGATTTTCGAGCTGTTTGCTGAACGGGAACAAAATTATTGCTGTTGCAACATTGAAGATAGTATGCGCAAGAGCTATTTCAAAAAGAGTTATCGGCATATTCTCAAACGATGAGGTCATAAAGTGATTTGACAAACAGTAAATTGTCAAGAACACAATAGTACCTATAAGATTAAAGAGCAAATGTATCAGCGAAACTCTTTTTGCGTTTTTATTGGCGTCACGGCTTGATATAAGCGCCCTAATACAAGTACCGATATTTTGCCCCATTATGGTTGGTATAGCCATAGCAAATGAGATAATGCCGTTAGCGGCAAGACATTGTAATCCTGCAACAGACGCAACCGAACTCCTTACAAGGGCTGTAACGGCAGTTCCTACAAACAATGCGATAAACGGATTGTTTAATAATCCTATGACTTTAAGGAATAATCTGCTTTGAGAGAGAGGTTCAAGCGAAATTGTCATCATATGCATACCGGTCATAATAATTGAAAACCCGATAAGAGCAGAACCGACAGTCTTTTTTCTGTCTGATTTTGTGAGCGTTACTATGCACATACCCAACACAGCGGGCAGGGCATAAAACAGCTCGGGACGGAAAATTCTTAAAAACGGCAAATCGCTTTGAGTTCCCGATAGAGCAAGTATCCACGCAGTAACGGTTGTACCGATGTTAGAGCCCATAATAATTGTGCTGCTTTGCCCCAAGTTCATAACGCCCGAGTTTACAAGTCCTATAAGCATTACGGTAACTGCCGATGAGGATTGCAGAGCCATAGTTATAGCCCCTCCGAGAAGAAGTCCTCGCAGTTTATTGGAGCGAGTTTTTTTGAGGAGAGATTCGAGCTTGCCGCCCCACATTTTTTCCAGACTGCCCGAGAAGAGGTTCATACCGAACATAAAAAATGCAAATCCTCCAAGCAGGGTAAGTATTGAATAAATATCCATATTTACACACCTGTTTAGTTTTTTCCTTTCTTTGTTACATAATATAATTCCCCTGAACACCGACAAAACGCAGGTGTTCTTTTTTATTGTATCATAAACAAATTATGTAGTCAAAGGGTTTGGGGAGGAGTTTGATAAAATTCCGTATTTTACAAAATGATGAACATATTAAGACTTTATCTGTATAGAATTACCTTATTCAAACTCCGAAGTAAAGCTTGCACGCATTTTCTTTTGTAAATTTGAGAATATCGGTAACAGACATACCTCTTATCTCGGCAATTTTCTGTGCGGTGTAAATAATGTTGGAGCTGTCGTTTCGTTTTCCTCTGTACGGTACGGGGGAGAGATAAGGGGCGTCTGTTTCAAGAAGAAGTCGGTCAAGAGGTACTTCTTTTGCAACCTCAACAGGAACTCTTGCGTTTTTAAATGTAACCGTACCGCCGAGAGAAATATACATATCCCCATATCTGAAAACTTCTCTGAGCATTTCCACAGAACCGCTGTAACAGTGCAAAAGTCCCTTGGGGCAGTATTTTTTTAAGAAGTCCAACGTATCGCCGTGAGCCTCTCTGTCGTGAATGATTATCGGCATAGACGTATCTTTTGAAAGTTTAAGCTGTCTTTCAAAGACAATATGCTGAGGCTCTTTCGGGATATCCCAGTAATAGTCAAGTCCCGTTTCGCCGATTGCAACAGTCTTTTCGTGGTCAAGCAGCGACTCAATTTGATCAATATATTCTTCCAACCGTGAAATATCCATATCGGGAACGCTTTCGGGGTGAATTCCGACCGCACTGTAAAAGAACGGGTATTTTTCGGAAAATTCTACCGATTTAAGGGAAGTTTCAAAATCTACTCCGTTATTAACAACTGCAAAAACACCTTTTTCGGGAAGTGAAGATATAATTTCATCTCTGTCTGTATCAAATTTTTCATCGTCATAATGGGCGTGAGCGTCAAAAATAAGTCTTTCCATAATAATTCTCCTTTATATGATAATACAATTATATCAGTAATGGCAGTGTTTGTAAAGATTTTACTGTATTTGAACTATGTCAGGTACAATTCTGTAAAACAATAAAAAATTTTGGAAAATTAAAAAAATCTATTGTAATTTTAAAAAGAATGTTATATACTTAGATTAATAAAACGGTTGACCGTGAAAGGGGATGCGTACCAATGGAAACAGAGGTAGTCGTTATAGATCATTTCGAGTTAGTTCGTTCTACCGCAAGAGATATGCTTGAAAACTCGAGGTTTCATCTTACAAAGACATTTATTCAGCATGGCCGTATCAGTGTGTATTCGCATTGTTTGTCGGTTGCGGTAATGAGTGTGCGAATTGCAAAATTCTTACGTATAAAAACAGATTATGCCTCGCTTATCAGAGGAGCATTGCTGCACGATTATTTTTTGTACGATTGGCATGACAACCCCGACGGCAGACATAATCTTCATGGGTTTACGCACCCGTCAAAAGCATTGAGAAATGCACTTGAGGATTTTGATTTGACGCATAAGGAATGTGACATAATAAAGCACCATATGTTCCCGCTTGTTCCCGTACCGCCAAAGTGCCGCGAAGCGTGGATAGTATGTACCGCTGATAAGATATGTGCTTTGCAGGAAACATTATTTAAAAGATAATTATTATTTCTCCCTGAACCGTGTTGTTTGGGGAGATTTTTTTGAGTATGGAGTTAGAAATTAGCTCAAAATTGATTGTTAACTTTGGACTATGAGATTTTGGAGAGAGAGTTAATATAATAAAAAATATCTACAAGAAAACGGGAGAACCGATCAGAAGCGGCTCTCCCTGAATATAAAGAAAAAAGGATATTTATGCTGATTAATATTAGCCTGTGGTTATTTCGTCGCTCTCACTTTTTGCTATCAGCGTTGCGGATACAGTGCCTGTTTTTACATTGCCTGTTGAGTCTGTTCTTGCGATAGAAATGCTTATCTTGTCGCCTACCTTATGCTCGGCGAGAATAGCTTCAAGATCTTCCATTCCCGTAACCTCGCTGTTATCGATAGCTGTGATTATATCTCCTGCTTCAAGTCCTGCGAGCTGCGCGGGAGAGCCGTCTAATACTCTTGATACATAAACACCTGCAGGCCAGTCAAATCTTGTCTGATATGTTTCGGGAACGTCTGAACCGTAAATACCGAGGTAAGGCTTTTCTTCATCTGAAACGTGTGTTGAACTCATAAGATCGTTTATAATAGGCGCTGCGTCTGAGATCGGTATAGCGTAGCCTGTTCCCTCAACGCTTGTCGAGGAGAGCTTTGCGGAGTTAATTCCTATAACTTCACCTCTGATGTTGAGAAGAGCGCCGCCGCTGTTGCCGGGGTTGATAGCTGCGTCTGTCTGGATAAGCGTCATTGTCTTATCGGAAATCTGTACAGTTCTTTCTGTCGCGCTGATGTATCCTACTGTTACAGATTGACCGTATCCGAGAGAATTTCCGATAGCTATTGCAGGTTCGCCGAGTTTAAGTGTTGTTGAGTCACCGAGTACGGCAACCTTTATTTTACTTAATGTGTCTGCGCTGATGTCTGAAAGCTTTACGGATACAACCGCAAGGTCATTCTCCGACGCTGTTCCCTTAACCTCGGCAGAGTAGGACTCACCGTCTATAAACTCTATTGCAATTTCTTTTGCGTCCTCAATAACGTGATAATTTGTTACGATCAAAAGCTCTTCTTCATTCTGTCCGATGATAATTCCCGAACCGCTTGCACTCGACTCGTATGTCTGACCGCCGTAACCGCCTCCGAAGAAGTAGTTGAAGTAGTCGTAATCGTCCATTGTCTGCTCGATGATCGTGTTGATAGCTACCATTGACGGCATAGCGTTATCTACGACTTCTGTAATACTGCTTGTTATTTCTTCGCTGTTGGAAGATGTTGATACGGTATTTGCATTTGAGATAACGGGCGTACTTGTTGTTTGCGTAGTTTGGACTGTTGCCGCTGTCGGTGTGCTGTTGTCCTCGACATATCGAACGCCTGCATAGAAAGAGCCTCCCGAAATGATAAGCGACGCGCATATTGCGAGAACCGCAAGGAGAGGTCTTTTGTTTTTCCTTTTCTTTGGTGCAGGAACATTTACAGCGGGAGTTTGTACCGGCTTGGCAGGAACGTACTGTGCCTGCTGTGCGTAAGGATTAAACTCATCGGTCTTGTTTTCGGATACAGGTTCGCTGCAATTGTAAGGACTTCTGTAAGTTGAGCTGTCCTCGATTGTACGGTTTTCAGAGTAGAAAACGCTGTCTGTACTTGCGGCAGGCTCGTTTTTATCCGAGTATAAAACGCTGCTGTCGGAGAATATCTCCTCTGTGTCATGGCTTTCAAGCATAGGTGATACTGTTGTACCCACTGTATCTGTGTTGTTCTCCATATCATTTTCATTTATGATACCGTTTAATTTTTCATCCATAATAAATACCTCCGTTTGGATTGTTTTGTTTTTGTCTATGTTTATATTCTATACCGTCAAGCTAAAATGAACCTTAATTTTTACTTTAAATTTACTTAAATTTTTAAAAAGTATATTGACACTTACGCTGCGTTATAGGATATAATTTTAATCAGAGGTGATAATATGATGAGCGTCGGTGAAGTAAGCAGGCTTACTGGAATAAGCATAAGAACTTTGCATTACTATGATGAGATAGGACTTCTGCGCCCGAATAAGGTTATGGACAACGGGTATCGAATGTACGATGACAGTGATATTGAGCGGTTACAGCAGATACTTATATTTCGTGAAATGGAATTTCCGCTAAAGAAGATTATGGAGATACTTGACAGCCCCGATTATGACAGAAACAGGGCGCTTGATAAACAGATAGAGTATCTTACGAAAAAGAAAGAGCATTTGGAGAATGTAATATTGTTCGCCACAGGAATAAAATTGTTAGGAGTGAATTATATGGATTATTCTATGTTAGACGCAAAAAAATTAGACGAATATGCAGAAAATGCAAAACAAAAGTATGGCGATACACCCGAATACAGGGAATTTATGGAAAAAGAAAAAAGTCGTACAAAAGAGGACAACGCACTTCTTGCAGGACAGATCATGCAGATATTTGTACATCTCGGGCAGTTGAAGGGGAAACCACCGGAAGATGACGAGGTACAAAGCGTGATAGCGCAGCTGCAAAAGTTCATAACAGATAACTGTTACACCTGTACAGACGAAATGCTTCTTGGACTTGGCAAAATGTACGCAGGCGGCGGAGAGTTTACGGAAAACATCGACAAGGCAGGAGGAGAGGGAACAGGCGAGTATGCGTTCAGAGCGATAGAGTGCTATTTAAGGAGAAGGTAGGAGGGGGGAGTTAGTTGTTGGCACAAAGTTAAATCTGTTAAAAAGCTAATGACTACCAACTCCATTCCTAACGGTATTAATGAATAATGAATAATGAATAGTGAAAAATATCGGAAAGCCTTCGGCTTTGGATTTATATGTTGTTAGACAAATATTACTTTAAACTAACTCCTAATTCCTCACTCCTCATTCCTAACTAAAAAAATCTCCCGTACGGCTATCACAGCTTAGTACGGGAGATTTTTTATTTGTGATTATATTTGATTATTTTCCAAGAAATGCCTTTACCTCACGAGCAACACCCGGTGCAGTAAGACCAAATATTTCAAGCAGCTCCTTTGCAGGACCGGAGTAACCAAATCTGTCATATACGCCGCACTTCTTAACCGGTACGGGGCATTTTTCTGAGATCGCAGAAAGAACTGCGTCACCCAAACCGCCGATTACATTGTGCTCCTCAAATGTGATTATCTTACCTGTTTCTTTTGCTGCCTTGATAAGTATTTCTTCATCAATAGGCTTGATTGTATGAATGTTAATAACTCTTGCGTCAATGCCTTCCTTTGCAAGCTCCTCTGCTGCAAGAACAGCTTCTCTTACAACAAGACCCGTTGCAACGATAGTTACATCTTTACCGTCACGCAGTGTAATTCCCTTGCCAAGCTCGAATTTATAGTCGTCATTGTTGTTGACGCTCTCAATTGCAAGTCTGCCAAGTCTTATATATACAGGGCCTTCAAGCTCTACCGCTGCTTTAACCGCACCTAACATCTCGTAGTGATCCGCAGGGTTTATTACTGTCATATTCGGGATTGCACGCATAAGAGCGATGTCCTCGATACACTGATGTGTAGCGCCGTCCTCACCTGTGGATATACCTGCGTGTGAACCTGCGATTTTTACGTTGAGCTGAGGATATGCTACCGAGTTGCGTATCTGCTCGAATGCTCTGCCTGTTGCAAACATAGCGAAAGACGCTGCAAACGGAATTTTGCCGCATGCTGCAAGACCGGCAGCAACACCGATCATATTGCCCTCTGCGATACCGCAGTCGAAAAATCTTTCAGGGAATGCTTTCTGGAAGATAGATGTTTTAGTTGCAGCAGCAAGATCTGCGTCAAGTACTACTATATCTTTATTAGTTTTTGCAAGCTCACAGAGCGCCTCTCCGAAGCTTTCTCTTGTAGCTTTTACTACCATTTCTGCCATTAGAGTGTACCTCCTAATTCTGCAAGACTTTCAAGCAGTTCTTTTCTGCCCACTTCGTAAAGCTCTGCGTTCGGAGCAGCACCGTGCCAGTTTACCTGATTTTCCATGTAGGATACGCCCCTACCCTTTACAGTCTTTGCGATAATAGCTTGTGGTTTGCCAGATACTTTCTTAGCAGACGAAACCGCCTCTTCAATGCTTGAAAAGTCATGACCGTCCATTTTAAATACCTCAAAGCCGAATGCTTCAAGCTTCTTATCGAGCGGCTCAAGTCCTCCAACCTCTGCTACCGTGCCGTCTATCTGTAATCCGTTGCAGTCAATTATTACGCAGAGATTATCAAGGTTCTTGTGAGCGGCAAACATAAGCGCTTCCCATACCTGACCCTCTTCACACTCGCCGTCACCGAGAAGTGTATATACTCTGTAATCCTTGTTATCTATCTTACCTGCAAGAGCCATTCCGCAAGCTGCCGAAATACCCTGTCCCAAAGAACCCGAGCTCATATCGATACCGGGGGTACTCTTCATATCGGGGTGACCCTGGAGCATTGCGCCTACTTTACGAAGCTTCGGAAGCTCCTCAACGGGGAAGAAACCCTTGAGCGCAAGCACAGCGTAAAGCGACGGACAGCAGTGACCCTTTGACAGTACAAAGCGATCTCTATCTGCTTTGTGAGGATCTGAAGGATCTACATTGAGTTCTTTTTCGTAGAGATAGGTGTATATATCCGCTGCGGAAAAAGAACCGCCCGGATGACCCGATTTAGCATTGAAAATGCCCTCTAAAGCGTACAGTCTTGCTTTGCAGGCAGTGATCTGCAGCTCGTTTATTTCTGTAGAGTTCATAATATTAAACATCTCCTTATCGGAATTGACGATACCGCACACGACGGCTTAATCCTCAACAATTTTATCACAATATGAGTTTTTTATCAAGATATAAAAGAATTTTGATAAATAAAATCTTACGAAAATGTTACTTGACTTTTTGTGAATTTTGCAGACATAATTTGAAATCTATTATTTAGAGCTGCCTTTACTTTTCTTTGAAAGAAAGTAAGATATTGTGATCGGCAAAATATATGACGCAAGCACCAATTCTGCTATTGCAATACAGTTTGGAAGATTGCTTGATATAACCAGCGACCACGCCGCAAGCAGAACGCCGATCATACCCGACATAACCCCTAAATACATAGAAGTTTTGTTTGCGCGTCTTGCGGCTTTTTTATTATGTTCAAGCCATTTCAGCTTAATACCGCATACGGAATTCGGCGCGGCATTGTTGTATATGCTTGTGATAAATACCGTTACGGCGCTTAGCATTATTACTATGATCGACGGGAGAATAACACTGATGTTCTCTATGTTATTCAGAGCAATTCCCGTCATGATCCAGCTGATTATGGCAAGTATCCACACTGTCATCATAAGAGTATTGTAATTATGGGGGAGTTTACCGTAAAGAATTTCTTCGATAGGGTCAGAGGATTGATCGTCGTTTTGCTTTGCGTTAGCTTTTTCTTTAGCAATGCCCCTGATCGAAAATACAGCCGATACCAACACGGGCAGCGCAACATATACGAGATACCACCAGCGGCTGCCCATGATACCCGGAGTACCGTCGGGTCTGTACAAGACTATGATTTCCGGTTCCATAAAAATGGCAATTACAAGGGCGTTAAGCACAGCGTTTACACTCGAAAGAGTAAAAATCAGTTTTCTCAAATAACCACCGTCCTTACTTAAATTCACAAAGCTTGTAAGCTTTTCATATTATTATAACAAATATTTAACTTCTTGTCAATTTGAGTGTTGGGCGGCGTGTTGCCGCTGACAGTTCCGCCGGACTTTGCTGCGGTGATTAACCGGTTTCCGCTGCGGCGGTTGACTGCCCATTATTATTTTACACATACTTGGAGCTTAGAAATTATTGCTATAATAATTTTTTTTTGAACAAAACAGCAAGAAATTTCAAAAATTCCAAAAGCTTTATTGACGTAACTAACTTTTTGTAGTATCATTTATCTAAGTATGATTTCATAGTCAAATTTGAAGTTTGTATGTATTATAGATATCAAGAAGAAAATAGAATATGGAGATTTTTTATGAGAATAGTTATTGTCGGCTGCGGTAAGGTAGGACGCACTATCGCTGAACAGCTTAACGGAGAAAAGCATGACATTACAATTATTGATACATACGCTCCCGTTGTTGCAAGGCTTACAGATAAGCTTGATGTTATGGGTATTGAGGGCGACGGCTCAAGTATGGAGATACTGAAAGAGGCAGGCGCGGAAAATGCTGATCTGCTGATAGCCGTTACAGACGCAGATGAACTTAATTTATACATCTGCCTTGCTGCAAACAGTATGGGTACAAAGAATACAATAGCTCGTGTAAGAAAGCCTGTTTATCATAAGGATCTGAGCGATCCGCTGTCTAAGGTAAGAAACTCGCTTGGACTTTCTTTGATGATAAATCCCGAAATGATAGCGGCAACAGAAATACACAGGCTTATTCGTTACCCCAACGCTATTGAGGTCGATTCCTTTGCGGGAGGAAAGGTTGAATTATATACCTTTAAGCTGAATCAAGATAATCCTTTGATTGGAAAGCGTGTTGCGGATACTTCTCTTTTAAAGCTGAGCGTCAGAATATGCTGTATTGAACGTGACGATAAGGTTTTTATTCCAAACGGTGATTTTGTTCCTAAATCGGGAGATAAGGTATCTGTGATCTGCGCGCCCGAGAATTTTGTTAAGCTTTTTAAAAAGGTAAACAATTCAAGCGCAAAACAAAAAAATATTATGATAATCGGCGGCAGCAGAACGGCTTTCTATCTTGCGCAGCTCTTGGAGTCCGACCATCTTAACGTAAAGATAATAGAAAAGAACGAAAAACGCTGCGAAGAGTTGAGCAATCTTCTGTCGGATACTATCATTATCAAGGGCGACGGTATGAATCAAGATCTCCTTAAAAACGAGCGTTTTGATAAGATGAACAGTATAGTAACGCTTACCGATATTGATGAAGAAAATATTATGCTCTCGCTTTATGCAAGACAGTCAACGGACGCCAAGTGTATTACAAAAATAGACAGACTTGTATTTGACAGTATTGTTGAAACTTTGCCGCTTGACAGCGTTATAAAGCCCCGTGAGCTTACGGCGGAGGCGATAGTTCGTTATGTTCGTGCTGTGAAAAATTCTCAGGGCAGTAATGTTGAAACACTATATAAACTGAACGACGGTAAAGCCGAGGCTCTTGAATTTAAGGTGGTTGCAGATAATGCGGATCTTATTTCAAAGCCGCTTAAAGATATTAAGTTTATCAAGAGCCTTAACGTAGTATGTATTACACGAAGAGGCAAGGTGATTATCCCGAAAGGTGACGATACTATCGAAAGGGGCGACAGCGTTATCATAGTAACGACGCACAAGGGATTGCAGGATCTCTCAGATGTGCTTGCATAAGGATATGGAGTGGTATTGTGAATAAAGGTCTTATCAGATATGTAATGGGCTGGGTTCTTATTATTCTTGCCCTTATGCTGTTATTGCCGCTTATAGTGTCCTTGATCTATAATGACGGCTGTTGGAAATATTTTCTGCTGATCTCGGGAGCCTGCGGACTGGCGGGAGGTATTTCGTCTATATTTAAACCGAAAAAGTCGCAGATGTTTATAAAAGAGGGCTTTGTATCCTGCGCTCTTGCATGGCTTTTGCTCAGTATAATAGGTGCTTTGCCGTTTGTTATCAGCGGAGAGATACCGCACTTTGCAAACGCACTTTTTGAAACTATCTCGGGTTTTACAACAACAGGCGCAACTATCTTAGGCACGGATAGACAGATTGAAGATTTAAGTCATAGTATGCTTTTCTGGAGAAGCTTTACAAACTGGGCAGGCGGTATGGGAATACTTGTGTTTATACTTGCCGTTGTAACTCCGCTGAGCGGTCAGTCAAATATGTATCTTATGAAAGCGGAGTCCCCCGGACCTGTGGTATCAAAGCTTATTCCCAAGCTTAAAAATACGGCTGTTTTGCTGTATGTTATATATATTATAATGTCTGTGATAGAGCTGATACTTCTCCTTATAGGAGGTATGCCTGTTTTTGACGCTGTAACAGTAACTTTTTCAACTGCGGGTACAGGCGGTTTCTCAATAAGAAATGCCGGTATTGCCGCTTATGACGGAAACTATTATCTTCAGGCGGTAATAACGGCGTTTATGTTCCTGTTTGGCGTAAACTTCTCTGTTTATTACCTTGTGATATGCAGAAAGTTCAAGCAGATATTTAAATTTGAGGAGCTTCGCTGGTACTTCTTTATATATGTGTTCGCTGTGGCGGCAATAGGTCTTGACCTTACATTCAGGAGCGAGGTATTTTCATCGCAGCTTGATATATGGCATCACGCTGCGTTTCAGGTTGCAACTTACCAGTCGTCAACAGGCTTTGCAACGGCTGATTTTGATAAGTGGCCTGAGTTTTCAAAGAACGTACTTTTGATAGTAGCGTTTGTCGGAGCGTGCGCAGGCAGTACGGGAGGCGGCTTAAAGGTAAGCAGACTTATAATTCTTGTTAAGAATGTTTTTAAAGAACTGAAAACAATGCTGCACCCTAATTCTGTTGTATCTGTAAAGATGGACGGTAAGACGGTAAAAGATGATGTTATCAGAAATACAAGCGTATATTTTACTCTTTTTATTTTTATTTTTATAGCTTCTGTACTCTTGTTGTCATTTGACAAAATGGATTTTACAACAAACTTTACAGCCGTCCTTGCAACCTTTAATAATATGGGACCCGGATTAAATCTTGTAGGCCCTACTAAGAATTTTTATGATTACTCTGATTTTTCAAAGTATGTGCTGATGTTTGATATGCTTGCAGGACGTCTGGAGCTTATACCAATGCTTATGCTTTTTAAGCCGCTTTCGGGTGTGGGAAAAAGAATTAAAAAATAATCGCTTTGCGTAAATAAATATACACCTTGCAGGGCATAATCTCTGTGAGGTGTTTTTTATGAATAGCTTTAACGACTGTACCATACTATGCACAAAGAAAAGACTGTTTCTGCTGTTTATGCTGAATATGTCGGACTGGCTGTGTACGCTTGCGCTTCTGTCAACGGGTGTTTTTGAGGAGGCTAACCCTCTGATGAAATCGGTTATCGCACAGCCTGTATACGGCTTTTTGGCAAAAATTGCATTGCCGCTTGTACTGATAATTTTTGCGCTCGGCAGAATGAAAGACGCCGACGAAAATCAGATCTTGCTTTCAAACAGGATATGTTTGTTTGGAGTGTCGGTGTATGTTCTGATTAACATATATCATATTTTTTGTTTTTGGTTTGTAAATTATTATAGACTATCCGCAGTTTAATGTTTCTGCTGCCCCTCTGCTTGCTGCGTTTAATTCCTTGTAACGGAGGGGTTGAAAGGGATTTTTTATAGTAGACGACATAATTCTTGACGTAATGAATAATTTTGGAAAGTGGAAATAATGAATAATGAATAATATCGGAAAGCCTTGCGGTTTTGGATTTATAGGGTGTTAGTTATTAGTTGTTAGTTATTAGTTGTTAGTTATTAGTTATTAGTTGTTAGTTATTAGTTATTAGTTATTAGTTGTTAGTTGTTAGATTTTAGTTTTAGACAAATGTTACTTTGAGCTTTGAACTATGAACTTTGAATTATGAACTTTGAGCTTTGAACTATGAACTTTGAATTATGAACTTTGAGCTTTGAACTATGAACTATGAACTTTGAACTATGAACTATGAACTTTGAATTGAAACACACCAACCGCTATCGCACAATAGGATCTTTTCAATGACGTCTACTATAAATTGTTGACAGTGAATATAAAATAAAAGAAGGTGAATGTATTGGCAGTTCTTACAGTAAGCAATCTTTCTATGAAGTTTGTGGAGAGAACGATTTTTGAAAATATATCATTTCATCTCGAAAGAGGTGATAAGGTTGGTCTGATAGGCGGCAACGGCGTGGGAAAAACTACGCTTTTTCGCATAATTACAGGCAGGCAGGAACAGACGGGCGGCGGTGTGGTTAAAGATAAAAATACCGTCATAGGATATATGGAACAGCATAGCTGTACTGCTCCCGACCGTACTGTTTATACAGAGTTACTGAGTGTGTTCGAGAAGCTTATCCGTGATGAAAAACGCCTTGACGAGATAGCTTTTATGCTTGAAAACAATATCGGAGATACGGACGATCTTATATCACAGCAGTTTACTCTCCGTGAACGCTTTGAAAGAGAGGGCGGTCTTACATATATAAGCCGTACAAGGGCGGCTTTGATAGGATTGGGATTTGGAGAAAACGAGTTTGACGTGCCGACCGAAAGACTTAGCGGAGGACAAAAATCCAAACTCAGTCTTGCAAAATTACTCTTGAGCGGTGCGGATATACTGCTGCTTGACGAGCCGACAAACCACCTTGATATTACCGCCGTAAACTGGCTTGAGGGGTTTATAAAGGAGTATCAGGGTACTGTTCTTGTGGTGTCGCATGACAGATATTTTCTCGATAATGTAACGAATAAAACTCTTGAAATAGAAAATAAAAAATCACGTATGTATGACGGGGCGTATTCTGTTTTTATGGAAAAGAAACGCCATGAGCAGGAAATACTAAGACAGCAGTATAAAAATCAGATAAGCGAGATACATCGTATCGAGGGTATAGTTGAACAGCAGAAACGCTGGGGCAGAGAACGTAATTTTATTACTGCTCAAAGTAAACAGAAACAAATAGACAGACTAAAAGAAGAACTTGTCGAACCCGACAGCGAACAGGAAACCGTGACTTTTCGTTTTACGCCAAAATGCGAAACAGGCGAGGACGTGCTTATTTGCGAGGGGCTTTCAAAGTCTTTCGGAGATAAAAAACTGTTCGATAATGTTTCCTTACATATAAGACGAGGGGAAAGAGTATTTATTCTGGGCGAAAACGGCTGCGGAAAAACTACCCTTTTCAGATTGATACGAAGAATACACGAACAGGACAGCGGAAGTATTATAATCGGCGCGAACGTAGAAACAGGTTACTATGACCAGGTTCAGAGCGATTTGCACTTGAATAAAACGGCTATCTCCGAAATATGGGACGAGTTCCCTTATATGACTGAAACGCAGGTGAGAACAGTTCTGGGAAGATTTTTGTTTAAGGGCGACGAGGTTTTCAGAACGCTTGACTCAATGAGCGGAGGAGAAAGGGCAAGAATAGCGTTGCTTAAACTTATGCTTAAAGGGTCTAATTTTCTTTTGCTTGACGAGCCTACCAATCATCTCGATACGGCTTTTCGTGAACAGCTCGAAGAGGCTTTGCTTGATTATTCGGGTACTATGCTTGTTATTTCTCATGACAGATATTTTATCAACAAGCTCGCAGACAGGATACTTGTGCTTTCACAAAACGGAGTTCGGGAGTATTTGGGTAATTACGATTACTACATAGAGAAAACAAGCGATACGTTTGACAAGGGGATTTTCAGCGCGGGTCAAAAAAAGAAGCCTGCTTCATCAAACCGTAACGGTTACGCTTTGAAAAAAGAAAAGCAGTCCAATATTCGCAAAGCAAAGACAAGGCTCAGCCGCTGTGAGGAGAATATCTCTTTGACAGAACAGAAAATAAGCGAGCTTCAGAATATGCTTGAAGACCCTGAAATTATGAGCGATTACGAAAAACTTACTCAGTGTACTTCCGAACTTGAAAAGCTGAATGCAAAGCTTGAACAGCTTTTTGAGGAGTGGGAGGAAGCCGAACAGGAACTTGAAAAGCTTACGGAAGAATAGAAAGGATAAGTTATATTATGGAAAGTAAACGACGCTCGTATACAAGACCTTGGTTCTGGCTGCTGATAATATTGATGTTGTCGGTAGTGTTTAAGCTGCTTTTGAAAGAGGATACTATCCCGACTTACGAAACTGTCGAAGAAACGATGCTGAACAGCGATAATTCTTTACAGGAAACTATACAGACTGAGAGCGATCGTACAGAACCGCAAAGCGAAAGCACTGTACAGGAAAGCAAGCAGGAATCCGCTGCAAAAAAGACGTTTCATTTTATACTGAATAAATCTACAAAAAAATACCATACAACTGAATGTTCGGGTGCAAGGAAATTATCCGAAAGCAAGCGTACAGATACGGATATAGAGGCTCAGACAGAAGAAGAGGCAAGAGCGATACTCGAAAAAGACGGGTACGAATTGTGTGGAATATGTGCAAAGCAGGTGCAGGAATGAATAAGTACGATATATGTGTATTTGATTTGGACGGAACTCTCATCGACAGCTTGGCAGACCTTGCGGATAGCTGCAACGAGGCGCTTTCGGTAAACGGAATGCCTGTTCACGATACAGACAGGTACAAAACATTTGTAGGCAGCGGAATAAAAAATCTTATTAAAAGAAGCTTGCTTGATAAGGCTTGCGATGATGTGCTTGTACAAAAGGTGTACGACAGCTTTAATGACATCTATCATAGAAATTGTCTTGTAAAAACTAAACCGTATTTAGGTATAAATGAAATGCTGCTAAACCTTAAAAACAGAGGTGTAAAGCTGTGCGTCTTGTCAAATAAGGCTGATGAATTTTCTAAAATGATAACAAACAGTCTTTTCGATAACGGAACATTTGACCTTGTGTGGGGCAAAAAAGCAGAGTTCCCGATCAAGCCCGATCCGACTGCGCTGCTTGAGATACTTACGCAGTTTGGGGTAGATCGTGACAGGTGTCTTTACATAGGCGACAGCGATGTTGACTGTATTACGGCAAAAAATGCACAGGTTGACTTTTGCGGTGCAGAGTGGGGATTTCGAGGAAGGCAGGAGCTTATCTCGGCAGGCGCAAAGCTTATAGCTCAAACTCCCGATGATATAGTAAGGGCGGTATTGACAGATGAATAAGATAAATTATCAGATACAGCTTGACAAGGTGATAAATTCACTTGGCGATACAGTTCCTACATTATTGCTGCATAGCTGCTGTGCCCCGTGCAGCAGTTATGTTATAGAGTATCTGTCACAATATTTTTCGATAACCGTGTTTTATTATAATCCGAATATTTCCCCTGAAGAAGAGTACCGTTTCAGGAGCAGCGAACAAAAAAGACTGATTGCCGAAATGCCAGTCAAACACCTTGTAAAGTATATTGACGAGGAGTACGACAGCAGACAGTTTTTTGACGCTGTAAAGGGTTGGGAAAACGAACCCGAGGGCGGAAAACGCTGTGAAAGGTGTTTTGAATTAAGGCTTGGAAGAACTGTACAGCTTGCAAAGGAATTAAATTTTGATTATGTTACAACGACACTTACAATAAGCCCTTTAAAAGACGCACAGCTTTTAAACGAGATAGGCAAACGCTTGGCAGAGGAAAACGGCGTAAAGTGGCTTGGTTCGGATTTCAAGAAAAAGGGCGGATACAAGAGGTCAACGGAGCTTTCAAAAGAGTACGGTCTTTACAGACAGAATTACTGTGGGTGTGTGTTCTCGAAGAGGGAGCGAAATGCTTGAACTTATAGCAGACGACATAATTCTTGAAAGCGGAATTAATGAATAATGAATAATATCGGAAAACCCTGCGGCTTTGAATTTATAGGGTGTCGGAGGGGCGATTGCAGAGATGTTTTTGTAAGTTAGGAATGAGGAGTGAGGAATGGAGTTGTTAGTTTAGAGTTTTTAGTTGACGTGGTTCTTTGAGCTTTGAACTTTGAGCTTTGAGCTTTGAGCTTTGAGCTTTGAACTTTGAGCTTTGAACTTTGAGCTTTGAGCTTTGAGCTTTGAGCTTTGAGCTTTGAGCTTCGAGCTTTGAGCTTTGAGCTTTGAGCTTTGAGCTTTGAGCTTTGAACTTTGAACTTTGAGCTATAAACTTTGAACTTTGAGCTATAAACTTACTATTGAATTTTATGTCAAATAATCGTATAATATAATAACAGTTGCCCAATATGCGGATATGGCGAAAATTTGGTGAATTTGTATCAATTTTATCGTGTTAGCATAGTAACACTTTACTTGACTAATATAATAAAGTGTGTTATAATTCATATATAAATTTCAGAACGGTGGGATAAAGATATGAGTGTAGTCCGTTTCACAAATGAAGAAATGGCAGTAATGAGCCTTAGCAGTCTGTATGCAAGATACGGATTCAGGCAGTTTAAAATGAGTAAATTTGAGGAGTATGACCTCTATGCGGAGAACAAGGATTTTCTTCTCGGCAGCAGCGTCATAACTTTTACAGACACTAACGGAAAGCTTATGGCATTAAAGCCCGATGTAACTCTTTCCATAGTAAAAAGTGTGTCCGATACACATTTGAACACGGAAAAGGTATATTACAGCGAGAACGTATATAGAGTAGACAAAGGCACACATCAGTACAAAGAGCTTATGCAGGTGGGTCTTGAGTGTATAGGAGATATAGATTTATATTCATTGAGCGAGGTAGTAATGCTTGCAAAGAAAAGCCTTTGCGAGATAAGCGAGAGAAATATTCTTGATATATCGCATATGGGATTTCTCAATGGACTGCTTGACGAAACTAAGCTTAGCGATAAGCAGAAATCCGCAGTTATCGGATATATCAGAGAAAAGAATACAATTGCAATAGAGCAGATCTGTGCAGATAATTTTGTAAGCGAGAGCGTAAGAAAAGCTCTTGTCCTCCTTACGGGAATGTACGGGCCTTTCTCTATGAAAATAGACGAACTTAAAAAGGTAAGCTGCAATACGGCAACAGATAATGCTGTAAAGGAGCTTGAAGTTATTTACGAATTTCTTAAAGCCTGCGGCTGTGAAAACGGAGTAAACATTGATTTCTCGATAGTGAGCGACTCGGGATATTATAACGGAGTTGTTTTCCAAGGGTTTATAGACGGTGTTCCGACAAGCGTTTTGACAGGCGGCAGCTACGATAATCTTGTACATAAATTTGGCAAAGACGCAGGCGCGGTAGGGTTTGCTGTGTATATTGATCTGCTGGAGCGTCTTATGGGCGGCGATAAAGCGTACGATGTAGATGTGCTGCTCGTGTATGATTGCGATACGCAGCTTTCTGTGCTTGCAAAGGCTCTTGATAAGATTACATCGGACGGAAAATCAGTTCGTGCGGTGACTAACGATAACGGCAATATAAAATACAGACAGCGTGCTGAGATAGTAAACGGGGAGGTAAAGCTTTATGGCTCAGATGATTAATGTTGCACTTCCGAAAGGCAGACTTGGCGAAAAGGTGCTTGCGATATTTGAAGCGTGCGGCTATGACTGCCCGTCTATACACGAAACAAACAGAAAGCTTATTTTTGAGAATGAGCAGGCAGGAGTACGTTACTTTTGGGTAAAACCCTCGGACGTTTCCATATATGTGGAAAGAGGTGCGGCTGATATAGGCGTTGCGGGAAAGGATATTCTTTTGGAGTATGCCCCCGATGTTTACGAGCTTTATGACCTCGATATCGGTAAGTGCAGAATGGCTGTTGCGGCGTGCAAGGGTTTCCACGACAATACGGAAAGAACGCTCAGAGTGGCTACAAAGTTCCCTAATATTGCAAGTGCGTTCTATGCAAAAAAAGGCAGGGATATAGATATTATCAAGCTTAACGGCTCTATCGAAATAGCTCCCATACTAAAAATGTCGGACGTTATTGTGGATATTGTGGAAACAGGCACAACTCTTAAAGAAAATAATCTTGAGCCTATTGAAACAATTGTACCGATAAGTGCAAGACTTATCTCGAATAAGGTTAGCTACAAGTTTAAGAATAGGGAGATCTCACAGCTTGCAAAGGCGATTACGGATTACTGTGAGGCAAAGAAATGATACTTAAAAAATTGGATTTTGACCTGACGGTTTGTAAGCTGAGCGATACAAGCACAATAGACCTTACAGAGGAATTTTACTTTATAGGAAAAACCGATGAGGAAATATCTCTTGTGTGCAAAACCGAAAACACTCCCGAAAATACGGCTGCCCGTGATGACGGTTGGAGAGGGTTCAGGATAGAGGGAGAGCTTGATTTTTCTTTGATAGGAATACTTTCTAAGCTTTCCAAAGTGCTTGCGGATAATGATATAGGGATATTTGCAGTATCAACGTACAACACTGATTATATACTTGTGAAAAAAGAAAATTTTGAAAAAGCAGTAAATGTGCTTTCACAGGCAGGGTATGAGTTTTGTGCTTATATTTAAGGAAAGGAATTTAATATGATCAAGATATACGATACGGAGAATATATCCGTTTCAGAGATTTTAAAAAGAGAACAAACTTCGGCAGGAGTTGAGAATATAGTTGCGGACGTTATCGCAAATGTTCGCAAAAATGGCGACAAAGCACTTAAAGAATATACTAAGAAATTTGATAAGGCTGATTTAACCTCGCTTGAAGTAACCGAAGAAGAGATAGACGAGGCTTTTTCTCAGGTTGACGATAAGTTTATAGAGATAATCAAAAAGGCTAAGGAGAATATCTATAACTTCCACAAGCACCAGGTAAAGAACAGCTTTGTAATAAGCGAGCAGGACGGTGTTATCCTCGGACAGAAGGTGATACCTATCGAAAAGGTTGGCGTTTATGTACCGGGCGGTACAGCTCCGCTGCCGTCAACTGTTCTTATGACGGTAATTCCGGCAGTTATTGCAGGAGTTTCACAGATCGTAATGGCAACGCCCCCGAACAGCGAGGGTAAAGTAAACGCCGCTATTCTTGCAGCGGCAAAGGTTGCAGGCGTTACAAAAATATTTAAGGTTGGCGGCTCTCAGGCTATTGCTGCACTCGCTTACGGTACGGAGAGTATTCCGAAAGTAGATAAGATAGTGGGACCCGGAAACGCATTTGTTGCAGAGGCTAAAAAGCAGGTATTCGGTGTGGTTGACATTGATATGATAGCAGGGCCGAGCGATATCTGCGTTGTTGCGGACGGTACAAACGATCCTGTGGTTATTGCCGCCGATATGCTTTCACAGGCTGAACACGATAAGCTTGCATCTGCCGTACTTATTACGGACAGTAGAGAGTTTGCCGAAAAGGTAAGCGTACAAATCGAGGAGCAGCTTAAAAAATTGCCCCGTGAGGAGATAGCAAGAACTTCTATTGACAATAACGGTAAAATTATTATAGCCGAAACGATTGACAGGGCAGTGGAGATCGCAAACGAGGTTGCACCCGAACACCTTGAAATATGCGTTGACAATCCGTTTGATTATCTCGACAAGGTTAAAAATGCAGGGTCTGTATTTCTGGGTAAAAACTGCCCCGAACCGTTGGGAGATTATTTTGCAGGACCTAATCACACTCTGCCTACAAACGGTACGTCAAGGTTTTCAAGTCCGCTGTCGGTAGATGATTATGTGAAGAAAACACAGTTTACATACTACACTAAAACCGCGCTTGCAAAGGTGAGCGAAGATGTAGCGTATTTTGCCCAAAAAGAACAGCTCACCGCACACGCAAGATCGGCAACGGTGAGGTTTCAGTAAGTAGGAGTGGATTCAATTAGGAATGAGGAGTTAGGAATGGAGTTGTTAGCTCAAAGTTTTTAGTTAAAGTGATTCTTTGGACTTTGTACTTTGAGCTTTGGACTAATAAACAACTCCACGCTCCACACTCCAAACTTCAAACTTGTGAAACACTCCACACTTAATAAAAGAGGTTTTTATATAAAGATGAGTAAATTTTTAATTAATAAATATCAGTCGCTTGACGTTTATACTCCGGGCGAGCAGCCTAAGGATATGGAGTATGTCAAGCTTAACACAAATGAATCGCCGTATCCGCCGTCTGAGGGTGTACTTGCGGCAGTATCGGCAGAAGAGGTATCAAAGCTTAATTTGTACCCAGACCCCGAATGCAGACAACTTAGGGAGAAAATAGCGTTGCTGTACGATGTAAATGCAGAGAATGTATTTTTATCCAATGGTTCGGACGATATTTTGAACTTCTCTTTTATGGCTTTCTGTTCGGACGAATGTGAAGCTGTATTCCCGAATATTTCTTACGGCTTTTATAAGGTGTTCGGCGATTTACATAAGGTGAAATATACAGAAGCACAGCTGAAAGAGGATTTTTCGATTGATGTAAACGATTATATAAATGTAGGCAAAACGGTAGTTATCGCAAATCCCAACGCACCTACGGGATTAATGCTCACACTTGACGAGATAGAAATGATAGTATCTTCAAATCCCGATAATGTTGTAGTAATAGACGAAGCTTATATAGATTTTGGCGGCACAACTTGCGTACCGCTTACAAAGAAATACGATAATCTCCTTGTAGTTCAGACTTTTTCAAAATCACGCTCAATGGCAGGTGCAAGGCTTGGGTTTGCTATTGGTTCAAAGGCTTTGATAGAGGATCTCAACAGGATAAAGTATTCCACAAATCCGTACAACATAAACAGGCTTACTCTTGCGGCAGGTGTGGCAGCGGTTGACGATAATGATTATTATATGGACTGCTGCAGGAAGATAATCGAAACGAGGGAATACTCGAAGAAAAGACTTGCCGAGCTTGGATTTACTTATCTTGATTCGGCGACAAACTTTATTTTTGCAAAATCGGATAAGATAAGCGGTGAGGACTATTACAAAAAATTAAAGCAAAA
>CACWKD010000026.1 GCA_902761345.1 uncultured Ruminococcus sp.
CACGCACAAAAGACAACATCGTGTTCGTGCGTGAGGATATTAAAACGGCTTACGATAAGCTGTTCGGTGAAGCCGTCGCACGCTACAACGCAAAACAGAAGCGAAGTGACAGAAAGATAAAGGACTACTTTCAGCACCTGTTCAGCCGCACGCCGTCACAAAGCGTTATCACCGGAGCGAATAAGCAAAAGAGCTTTTACGAGGATTTGGTGCAGATTGGCACAAAGGACGATACCGGAATCGGCACGGCGGATTCAAAAATAGCTGCCGAATGCTTGCGTGAATATATGGACGGATTTCAACAGCGCAATCCTAATTTCTATGTGTTCAACGCCGTAATGCACCTCGACGAAGCAACACCGCATTTGCATTTCGACTACATACCGATCGGACATTTTGAGTGTGGACTTGACACACGAAACGCTATGGCAAAAGCTCTTGAAGAAATGGGATTCGGCAAGGGCAAGGACGCTATAAACCGTTGGCGGCTGTCGGAGCGGAAGGTGCTTGAAAGTATTTGCAACGCTCATGGTTTCGAAATATCCGAGCCGAAGAAGTCGAGGGGATATAGCTTTACGGTTGAGGAATATGGCGAATACAAAGATACTATAAGGCAGCTTGAAGTCGAAACGGAGAAAGTGACCGCTGATCTTGAAAAGACGCAGGCGAAGTTTGACGCAATAAAAGACAAGAAAGCAAAGCTCACGAAAATAGAAAACATAGAAACAGGCAAGAAAATATTCGGCGGTAAAGTCACCGTTTCAAAAGATGATTACGACAATCTGTCTGCGCTTGCTAAGAAAGAAGTTGTTTCCGAAAGGCAGACACACAAGCTGAAATCGGAGCGTGACACTTTGCTGAAAGAGGTTGCCGAACTTGAACAAAAGGTATCGGAGCTGAGTGCGGAATTGGCTGAGTACAAAAAGCCTGCGACTATCTCAATGAAACATCTTGTGCAGAACAGCGGCAGTATTGATGAAGCGGAACAGCTGCGATCTATGCTCAAAAGAGCTTTGGATATTCTCAAAGCTCACGGACTGCAAAAAGAATACGAGCATTACAAGCAATCTGCAAAAAATAAAAACATCTGACTAAATGCTACAATTTATACTATTAATCACCAAGTAACTGTTGACGCCAAGCAAACAATCCGGTACAATGAAGTTGCAGAGATACGCCATAGTGTAAATTGTAAGGAGGAATTTACATTGGCAAACATTACAAAGCGTGGCAATACTTTTCGCATTAGAGTTTTTGTCGGAACCGATGGTAACGGCAAAAGTCTGATAAAATCCACAACATTTACACCACCCGATGGAGTTACGGCGAAGCGAGCCGAGAAATTGGCACAGGAATACGCTTTTGAGTACGAACGTCATTGCAGAGGGTATGTCGATCTTAACGAGAATATGAGATTCTCGGAGCTTGCGGAGTGGTACTTTGCGAATTACGCTCCTATCGAGTTAAAAGAAAGTACAGTCTACACATACAAAGGACAGTACAAAAATCACATTGCACCTGTTATCGGCAATATGAAGATCAAGGACATTACCACTCCGAAGCTGACACAGGTAATGCAGTCCTACGAGTTGAATCCGGCTACCGTCAAAAAGTTGTATGTTATAATTCAGAGCATTTTTAGAAGAGGTGTTGAACAGGGATTTATACGAGATACACCTTGTCACAATGTTCTTTTGCCGAAAAGAAAGGCAAGCAAACGAAACAAAGCATTGGAGGAGGACAAGCTCAAAAGGTTTGTGTCTTTTCTTAATGAAAAGATGTGGGACGAGGATTTCAAGCGTATTATCAAGGTGCTTCTCTACACGGGTATGCGTTCCGGCGAGTGTCTCGGACTGGCGTGGGAAGATGTCGATTTTGAGCATAACATCATCTCGATCAATCATACTCTTACCGATTTAGGTGGAAAGCACCACTTGACTCCGCCTAAAACTGAAAGCAGTATCCGTCAGATCGCTATGGGGCACGATCTGAAACAGATACTGCTTGCTCAAAGAACATATATCGAGGATTTGAAGCTCGCTCTCGGTGATGACTTCGCTCACCCCGAGATGGTCTTTGTATCGGCTCTTGGGAATTACCGTGACAGAAATTCCGTTTACCATTCTTTCAAGCGTTTCACCAAAGGAACCGAGTTCTCGGATATGACGCTTCATCAGCTTAGGCACTGCAACGCTACGCTTTTACTTAATCAAGGCTTCGACCTGAAAGTTGTTTCGGCACATCTCGGTCACTGCAACATCAATGTGACAGCAGATATTTACGCCGATGTTCTGAGAAGTATGAAGGCAAAAGCTGCCGATCAGATCGAGCTTGCATTAAAATAACCGCCCTGCATACACAAGGCGGTTTGGGTATTCGTAAAAAGTTGTCCAAAAGTTGTCCAAAAGTTGACCAACTCATGAGAATAATCTCCGAAAACGGCTTGAACAAGCCAAATTTCAGCCGAAAGATTATCTCTTCGAGAACTGCGGTGCTCTTCTTGCAGCTTTAAGACCGTACTTCTTACGTTCCTTCATACGAGGATCACGTGTGAGGAAGCCTGCCTTCTTAAGTACAGGACGAAGATTTTCCGAATCGTACTGGAGAAGTGCTCTTGAAATGCCGTGACGAATAGCACCTGCCTGACCTGTTACGCCGCCGCCTGCTACTCTGCATACAACATCAAACTTCTCTGCTGTATCTGTAAGGTTAAGAGGCTGTCTTACTATAAGCTTGAGTGTTTCAAGACCAAAGTAATCGTCAATATCTCTGTCATTGATTGTGATTTTGCCTGTTCCCTGATAAATTCTTACTCTTGCAACAGAACTCTTTCTTCTGCCTGTGCCGTAAAAATAATTAGTATTACCGTACATTATTGTTTCCTCCTTCCTTACTTATCCCAAACTTCGGGTTTCTGTGCTGTGTGGATATGCTCTGCACCCTCGAACAAACGAAGTCTGAGAAGTGCGTCTCTGCCGATAGAGTTGTTAGGGATCATACCCTTAACTGCAAGCTCCATAGCCTTTGTAGGTCTTGTAGCCATGAGTGTGTCGTATCTTGTTTCTTTAAGGTGACCTACGTAACCTGTGTGACGCTGCCACTTCTTCTGTGTAAGCTTGCTGCCTGTGAGTACAGCCTTTCCACAGTTGATGATGATTACATGATCTCCGCAGTCAACGTGCGGTGTGAATGTCGGCTTATGCTTTCCTCTGAGAAGAACAGCAGCCTGTGCAGCTACACGGCCGAGCGGCTTGCCTGCTGCGTCAAGAACGTACCATTTACGCTCAACTTCGCCTTTTTTTGCCATAAAAGTTGACATAGTCTTTATCCTCCTAAACATTTTGTTTTTTATGCGAACATCTCTTTTTCGCATTCGTGCTTTGTTATCATACCATATCTGAAAGGGATTGTCAACCAATTTCAGTAAAATTTTAATTTACTTCGGTAAAATCTCTTTTATTCTCTTTTAATCTCTTTTATACTCTTAAATACTCATTTGCTATTTTTAAAACACACTTCCCTGTTTTACCGTAATATATTTTTATTGCCATTTGATTTTTTCTGTGATAAAATATTCTTGTAAAAACTTTGTAAGGAGTATGAATATGATAATAGATTTTGAAAATATTAACGAAACCCGTATTCCCAAATTTAAAGGCGGGGAAGGAGATACCATTGCAAAAATGTATGTAAACGAACTGGGTAAAATCATGTACGGACGCTTGGAACCCGGCTCCTCTATCGGATTTCACAAGCACGAAACTAACAGTGAAATTATCTACATTTTAAGCGGAAAAGCTGATTTTCTGTACGACGACGGAACAGAAAAAGCTAAAGCGGGAGAATGTCATTACTGCCCAAAGGGTCACAGCCATTCTATGATAAACAACAGTAACGAGGATCTTGTTTTCTTTGCCGTAGTGCCGGAACACTTTTTGTCTAATGATGAACGTTCATGAGTGTGGAGTTTGGAGAGTGGAGTTTTTGAGTTAGGAATGAGTTGTTAGTTCAAAGATTTTTTTTACAGTTCCAAGAAGCATTTGTTTAACAACTAACAAAATATAAATCCAAAGCCGTAGGCTTTCCGATATTATTCATTAATACCGTTAGGAACAGGGCAATGTCATACATTATATGAAAGAATTAAAAAGAGGGGAGAAGCTGCCAGTGGTAGTTCTCCCCTTATAATTATTCTTTATTAATCAACTGTCTTAAGATTCCAGATACCCTCAGCGTAATCTCTGATAGCTCTGTCTGCGGCAAATATACCTGCATTTGCAATGTTCGTGAGAGATACTTTGTTCCACTGCGTCTTGTCTGCATACAGCTTTGACGCTCTCTCTTGTGCTGCCTTATAATCTGCAAAGTCTGCAAGCACCATATACGGATCCTGCTCTGTGAGGTTCTTTGCAATATGGCTGAAACGTGTGCTGTTAAGCTCGTCGATTGCTCTCTTGATAACAGGGTTGTTTGCATAGTAGTCCATAGGATTGTAACCGTTTGCTTTGAGCTTTACTACCTCGGGTGTTGTAAAGCACCGTCAAGCGTACCAAGTGTCAAAGCGCCGTTGATCATAAACTTCATATTGCCTGTACCGGACGCCTCTGTTCCTGCAAGTGAAATCTGCTCGCTTATCTCGGAAGCAGGCATAAGCTTTTCAGCTACCGTTACTCTGTAATCTTCAAGATATACCACCTTTATTTTATCGTTTACTCTCGGGTCATTGTTTATCTTATCTGCCATATTTACAATAAACTGTATTATCTGCTTTGCAAAGTAGTAGCCCGGAGCAGCCTTTGCACCAAATATAAATGTCTTAGGTGTAAACTCTGCATTTGGATTATCTCTGAGATACTGCCAGAGTGAAAGTATATGTACAGCGTTGAGGAGTTGTCTTTTGTACTCGTGCAAACGTTTAACCTGTACATCAAAGATAGAGTTCGGGTCAACGATAATTCCGTTACTCTCCTTGATGTATTTAGCCATAGCAACCTTATTGTCAAGCTTTATCTTAGCAAGTCTGTCAAGAACAGCACTGTCATCTGTATATTTCAAAAGCTTGGTAAGTTCGGAAGCGTCGCTGCGGAAGCCGTTGCCTATAAGCTCTGTAATAAGCTTGTCAAGCTCGGGGTTAGACTGGTTGAGCCAGCGTCTGTGTGCAATACCGTTAGTAACATTTGTAAACTTATCGGGAGTTACAAGATAATAGTCATGGAATACTGTATCCTTTAGTATCTGACTGTGCAGACCCGATACGCCGTTTACCTTATAGCTTGCCATTACAGCAAGGTTAGCCATTTTTACAACGCCGTCGTTGAGAATAGCCATTCTGCCAACCTGATAACCGTCAACACCCATTGCGTGGAGGGATTCGCAGTAACGTCTGTTAAGCTCTGCTACTATCTGATAAATTCTCGGCAGCTTTGCCTTGAACATATCCTCGCCCCAGCACTCCAATGCCTCACGCATAACTGTATGGTTAGTATAAGCGATAGTCTTTGAAACAATATTCCAAGCCTCGTCCCAGCCGTAACCGTAATCGTCCATAATTATTCTCATAAGTTCGGGTACAGCAAGTACAGGGTGCGTATCGTTTAAGTGAAGTGTTACATACTCAGGCAGATTATCGAGAGTTCTGTTATTTAAGAAATGACGTCTGAGTATATCCTGTATAGTTGCGGATACAAGGAAATACTGCTGATTAAGTCTGAGGCTCTTACCCTCTGCGTGATTATCACCCGGATACAAGATCTGAGTAATAGACTCAGCCATAGCCTTTTGCTCCATAGCTCTCATATACTGACCGTCATTAAAGAGGTTCATATCTATATTTTCAGCCTTTGCAGACCATAGTCTTAAACGGCTGATACCTTTGCCGTCGTTACCGGAGATATACATATCATACGGCACTGCAACTACCTTATTAGCATTTACAAGCTTTACTGTGCACTTGCCGTCGCCCCATGTTTCCTCGACATTTCCGTTAAACATTACGTCAACAGCCTTATCGGGGTGCGACTGAAGCCATACGCTGCCGCCCGGAAGCCAGTTATCGGGAAGCTCTGTCTGCCAGCCGTCAACAAGCTTTTGTCTGAAAATACCCATTTCATAGCAAAGGGAGTAACCCATTGACGGATAGCCCTGAGATGCAAGTCCATCCAAGAAACAGGCTGCAAGACGTCCCAAACCGCCGTTGCCAAGACCTGCGTCCGGCTCTTGATCGTATATCTTTTCAATATCTGCACCAAGATTTTTCAAAGCGGCAGACATCGTGTTTTCAAGATTAAGATTATATATGTTGTTTTTCAGCGAACGTCCGAGGAGAAACTCCATACAAAGATAATATACTGTTTTCTTTTTCTGCTCAACAGTCTTTGTCATAAATTCCTTGTAGCCTGCACTCATAAGGTCACGCACAACAAGAGCGGTAGCCTTGTAAAAATGCTCGTCGGTTGCGTCTTTAACAGATACGCCCATATTGTGCGAAAGCTTAGCCTTAATAAGTTCCTCAGCCTGTGCTGTGGTAAGATTGTAGTTCATATGATTACCTCCGTAGTTTAAGGTTTACTGTTTTATCTTAGTAAACAGTAGCTATATTATACACCATTTTCAAAGCAATTACAACAGCTTTTTTGTGACTTTAATATAATTTTTTTG
This sequence comes from uncultured Ruminococcus sp., assembly GCA_902761345.1. Classification (GTDB taxonomy): domain Bacteria; phylum Bacillota; class Clostridia; order Oscillospirales; family Acutalibacteraceae; genus RUG592. Next base: position 6,658 of record CACWKD010000026.1, read on the forward strand.
CATATTGCGGTAACGAATTTACCTATTCGGCAATTTAAGCAAATATAAACGGAAAAAATTTATAAAACATCAAAATCTAACCGACAGCTAACTCGAAATAATCCCGATATTATCACGAAAAATTATGCATTATCCGAAATCGTTAATAGGCACCTCACAGTCAAGTGACAAGGCAGCGACAAACAAACGTCACACAATTGACATTCAATCGACAACAATATAATAAAGAAATAAGGAAATAAAGTAATAATGAAAAAAGGGAAGAAGTTGTAGTAACCACCGCCGCTTCAATTTTTTATATTTTGTTTTTTTATTTATAATGTTAGCATTAATCCTACAACTTAGCTTTAACTTGACGGTATTAATGAATAATGAAGATTGAATAATGAATAGTGAATAATATCGGAAAGCCTGCGGCTTTGGATTTGTTTTTTGTTAGTACTAAATTCGTAGTTCAAAGCTAATATTCTAAAAATACGATTCAACTTACAACTTTAAGCTAAAAACTAAAAACTCATTCCTAACTGAATAATTCCTAACTCAAACAGCCTACTCATTTCATAATAATTTAAAATTCAGCGAAATAGTGAGAATAAACGAGATTTAATGAGAAAATCAAAGCTAAATTAATATAATCAATATTTTTGACCTTTTTTGACTTTGACTTTTTCTGACTAATCGCATATAATATAATCACAAGGTCAAAGAAAGTCAAAATCAAACATCAAAATAAAAATGACAAACCACCTTGAACAAAAACACAGCAAAGGAATGAACGAAATGCGTATCAGCGATTTGGTAGCTCAGTATATAATAAATATGCTTGAGGAAAACAACGGCGGCGCAGAAATACGCCGAAACGAGCTTGCCGAAACAATAGGCTGTGTACCCTCGCAGATAAACTACGTCATTACATCAAGGTTTACTCCCGAACAGGGTTACATTGTTGAAAGCAGACGGGGCGGCGGCGGTTATATCAAAATCACAAGAATAAGTATGGATAAGCGTTCGGCAATACTGCATATAATAAGCTCGGTAGGAGATAGTATCGATGCAAAATCAGCTCAGGGACTTATCACAGAGTTGCTTCAAAGAAATATCGTTACGGTACAAACTGCAAAACTTCTTACAGCTGCCGTCACCGACAGACCGTATCAGAGTATTCCGCAGGAGTACAGAGATATTGTCAGAGCAGGTATTTTAAAAAGCCTGCTGCTTAATATTGAATAATAGAAAAGGAGTGTCAAGTTATGTTATGTCAATCATGTAAAAAAAATCAGGCAACTACTCATATAAAAAACATCGTAAACGGTGAACTTACAGAAAAGCATTTATGTTCGGAGTGTGCCGCTAAACAGGGTTACTCAAACGTATTTGAAAATATGTTCGACATAGGCTCGTTTATGAGCGGATTTATGGGCGAACCGTCATTCGCACTCGCAACAGAAAAGCATTGTCCGAACTGCGGTATTACGTTCTCGCAGATAACAAAAAGCGGCAGGGTAGGCTGTTCAAAATGCTACGACATCTTTTATGACAGACTTCTCCCGTCTATCAAGCGTATTCACGGCAACACATTCCATACAGGAAAAAGGCTCAGAAAACCTCAACTTGAAAGCGGAGAGAACAGCAAAAGCGAAGTAAAGACTTCTTCTAAATCGGAGCTTGAACTCCTTAGCGATGAACTTCAGAAAGCTATTAAAAGTCAGGAATTTGAAAAAGCCGCTCAGCTTCGTGATAAAATAAACGCATTAAAAGCAGAACAGGGAGGTAATCAGTAATGTTTACAAAGTGGTATGAGAAAAACGGCAAAGACGGTGAAGTCGTAATCAGTACAAGAGTACGCTTTGCAAGGAACTTAGAGGATTACCCTTTCCCGATAAGAGCGTCCGCTAATATAAAGAAAGAAATTGCAGAAAAAGTAAAAGACGCAGTTCTTAATAACAATTCAGTAATTGCGACAAGATTTTCTTGCATTAACATGGATAATATAGATACAGGCAAAAAGGTTTCTCTTGTAGAAAGACACCTTGTAAGTCCCGAGTTTATCTCGGGTAACGAGGAGAGAACTCTTCTTCTGCTTGACGATGAAAGCGTATCCATAATGATAAACGAGGAGGATCACATCAGGCTTCAGGTTATGACAGAGGGATTTGACCTTGATAAGGCTTACGAGCTTGCAAGCAGAATTGACACGCTGCTTGATGAAAGATTAAAGTTTGCATTCTCAGACAGATTAGGCTACCTTACGCAATGCCCCACGAACTTAGGTACGGGAATGAGAGCGTCTGTAATGCTTCATCTGCCTGCGCTCAGAGCGACAAAGGCTATGAGAAAAATTGCAGAAAACCTAACTAAACTCGGACTTACAATAAGAGGCGCTTACGGAGAGGGTACGGATCCTGTTGCGGGAATGTATCAGCTGTCAAATCAAATCTCACTTGGTATCAGCGAAAAAACCGCTATCGACAACTTAAAGAACATCACAAAACAGCTAATCGCTCAGGAGTTAAAGGCTCGAAATGCAATATGCAGTCAAACTGTAATTCAGGACAGAGTATACCGCAGCGAGGGTACGCTCAGATATGCAAGGCTGATAAGCTGTGATGAGGCTTTAAAATGTCTTTCTGATATAAGAATGGGCATTACATCGGGTCTTGTTAAAAACATCTCGCTTGACACCATAAACAGGCTCATTGTTGAGATCCAGCCTGCAACGCTTATGCAAAGTATCGGAAAGAACCTTGAACCAAGCGAACGTGACGAGGAAAGAGCAAACCTTATCAGGGAAGCGGTTTTATAAGTGTGGAGCTTTTTCAAGTGTGGAGTTTGGAGAGTGGAGTGTGGATTTTTTCAGTTAGGAATAAGTTTTTAGCTCAAAGTTCAAAGCTTGTAGTTTTAATATAATAGATTATAGATTAATATTCAGAGTTTCTTTTTTAAATAAAGGAGGGTAAATGTATGTATAAATTTCAAGGATTTACAGAAAAAGCAAATTTGGCTATGAATTACGGTATCGAAACAGCAGAGAAAATGTGCTGTACATGGATAGGATCGGAGCATATCCTGCTCGGATTGCTCAAAGAGGGAAGTGGAGTTGCTTATACGGCTCTTTCCGAAGAGGGCGTAGAGTTTGAACAGGTTTACGATATGCTCAAAGAGAAATTCGGAGAGGGGAACAGCAGAGTACAGCTCACTGTCGAGGACTTTACTCCGAGAGTTAAAAATGTACTCCAGAAGGCAATTATGCTCAAAGCACGACTTCACAACAGCTACATCGGTACAGAGCATTTACTTCTTGCAATTCTCGACGACGAGGACAGCTTTGCAGTAGGAATGCTCAAAGAACTCGGTGTAAACATCGAAAACCTTACTAAGAAAATTGCGGAGAACATCAGCACGGGCAGTGGCAGAAACGACGGCTTTGCTAACTCCGACAGTAAATTCGGCGCAAAATCATCAGGAAGAAAAGGTTCTGCAAAGACGCTGGAGCAGTTTGGCAGAGATTTAACTTCCCTTGCCAAAGAGGGAGGCATTGACCCAGTTATCGGCAGAGAAAAGGAGATAGAGAGAGTTATTCAGATACTTTCAAGACGTACTAAAAATAATCCCTGCCTTATCGGAGAACCGGGTGTTGGTAAAACGGCGGTAGCAGAGGGACTTGCACTGAAAATAGCAGAAGGAGAAGTTCCCGAACTGCTCAAAGATAAGAGAATATTCTCCCTTGACCTTACCGGTATGATAGCAGGTACAAAGTACAGAGGAGATTTCGAGGAAAGAATAAAGAACGCAATAGACGAGGTTAAAAATTCAAAGGATATTATCCTGTTCATTGACGAACTTCACACTATCGTAGGAGCAGGTTCATCGGAGGGCAGTACGGACGCCGCTAACATCTTGAAGCCGAGCCTTGCAAGAGGTGATTTCCAGATAATAGGTGCAACTACTCTCAACGAGTACAGAAAACACATTGAAAAAGACGCAGCCCTTGAAAGACGTTTCCAGCCTGTTATGGTTGGCGAACCGTCACAGGAGGAGTCTATAACTATACTTGAGGGACTTCGTGACAAGTACGAGGCACACCACAAGGTTAAAATTACAGACGAGGCTATCAAAGCGGCTGTTACTCTCAGTTCACGCTACATTGCAGACAGATACCTGCCTGATAAAGCGATAGACCTTATAGACGAGGCAGCGTCAAGAGTAAGACTTAACGCCTACACAACTCCCGATAATCTGAAAGAGATAGAGAACGAGATAACCGTACAGGAAAGCGAACTTGAAAGCGCTGTTAATTCTCAGGAGTTTGAACGCTGTGCAGAAATTCGTGACAAAATAAAATCACTCAAAGAAACTCTCGAAAACAGCAAAAAAGAGTGGAAAGAAAAAAACAGCAGTTTTTCCGGACAGGTAACTGCTGAGGATATAGCTAATATCGTATCTATGTGGACGGGTGTTCCGGTAGTACAGCTGACACAAGAGGAGAGCGAACGTCTGCTAAAGCTTGAAAGTATCCTGCACGAAAGGGTTATCGGTCAAGATGAGGCTGTTACATCTGTTGCAAAGGCGATAAGACGCGGCAGGGTAGGACTGAAAGACCCGAAACGTCCGATAGGTTCGTTTATCTTCTTAGGCCCTACCGGTGTAGGTAAAACAGAGCTTACAAAAACACTTGCACAGACTATGTTCGGCACTGAGGACGCTATGGTAAGACTTGATATGTCTGAGTATATGGAAAAGCACACAGTCGCTAAGCTTATCGGTTCGCCTCCGGGATATGTCGGATATGACGAGGGCGGTCAGCTTACGGAGAAGATCCGCAGAAAGCCTTACTCCGTTGTACTGTTTGATGAAATAGAGAAAGCGCACCCCGATGTGTTCAATATGCTGCTCCAGATACTTGAGGACGGCAGACTTACAGACTCACAGGGAAGAACGGTTGATTTCAAGAATACTGTTATCGTAATGACATCAAACGTAGGTGCGTCCCTCATTACCGAGGCAAACAAGCGTCAGACTTTAGGCTTTGCAAACAGCGAAACAGATAATTTCGAGGAGAAAACTAAAGAAATAGTTTTAGATGAGCTTAAAAAGGTTTTCAAGCCCGAGTTCATCAACCGTGTAGATGATATTATCGTGTTCAGCAAATTAAAGCACGATGACATCAAGAAGATTGCAGGAAATATGCTTGATACTCTTGCAAAAAGACTTGCGGGAATGGAAATTACAATAGAGTTTACAGACAATGCTGTTGATAAGCTTGCAGACGAGGGATTTGACGACACATACGGAGCAAGACCGCTCAGAAGAACTATCCGCTCAAAAATTGAGGACGCTGTCAGCGAAAAAATACTTGAGGGCAGCATCTCAAAAGGCGATAAGGTAGTGTGTGACTTCGCAGACGGAGAGTTTGTGTTTAACAAAGCATAACACCCACTATATAACAAAACTGCCGCAGAGAACTCTTTTTACGGGTTCTTTGCGGCAGAGCTTTTTTAGTTAGGAATGAGGAATGAGAAATTAGAAATGAAAATTGTTTTTAACGCAAAGTTCAAATCTGTAAGTTGAATTATATTTTTATAATATTAGCTTTGAACTATGAACTTATAACTAACAACGTACAAATCCAAAGCCGTAGGCTTTCCGTTATTATTCAATCTTCATTATTCATTAATACCGTTATGAACGTGTGCTTAGTTTATAGTTATTAGTTCAAAGCTTAAAGAACTACAAACTAACAACTAACATACCCCAGTATCTCATCAAATATCCTATTCGCTGTTTCCTGTTTTGTAAGGCAGGGTAACTCTGTAATGCTGTCACGGGTAATGATAGTCACAACATTTGTATCCGTACCAAATCCTGCGCCCTCTGTTTTCAAACTGTTCGCACATATCATATCAAGATTTTTGCGTTCAAGCTTACCCTTAGAGTTTTCCACAAGATTTTCTGTTTCCATGGAAAACCCGCATAAAAACTGATGTGTTTTTCTTTTGCCGAGTTCGGCTATAATATCGGGATTTCTTTCAAGCTCTATCGTCATATTGCCGTTTGATTTCTTTATCTTGTTATCCGAAACTTTCACAGGTCGGTAATCTGCTACTGCGGCGGCTTTTACTACAATATCGCATTCCTCAAATCTTGCCGTTACTTCGTCATACATCTCCTGCGCTGTCGTTACTCTTACAACCTCGACAAATGGGGGAGGAGCTATCTGCGTATGTGCCGTTACAAGCGTTACATCTGCACCTCGGAGCATTGCTGTTTCGGCAAGTGCATAACCCATTTTTCCTGTTGAGTGGTTTGTAATAAATCTTACAGGGTCAAGCGGTTCTCTTGTTGCGCCTGCTGTAACAAGCACCCTTTTTCCCGTCATATCTTTTGTAAACGCACATTCTCTTAGAATATACCATAAAAGTACGCTTTCATCTGGCATTCTGCCGTCACCTGTATCACCGTTTGCAAGCATACCGTTATCCGGCTGTATTATTTCATATCCATACGAGGCAAGCTTTTTTATGTTATCCTGCACAATGGGATTGTGAAACATATTGTGGTTCATTGCGGGCGATACTATCTTCTTGCAGGTACAAGCCATAACGGTTGTAGTAAGCATATCGTCTGCGATACCGTTTGCTATTTTTCCGATAACATTGGCGCTTGCGGGCGCAATCATTACAACGTCTGCTTTTTTTGCAAGCGCAACGTGTTCGACGCTGTACTGAAAATTCCTGTCAAACGTATCTATCAGACATTTATTTCCAGTAAGGCTTTCAAATGTTATAGGGTTTATAAAATTTACAGCGTTCTTAGTCATCAGTACCTGCACATCTGCACCAAGTTTTTTACACATTCTCGCAAGATTGGCTATTTTATATGCCGCAATACTTCCCGTTACGGCAAGAACAATTGTTTTTCCTTTAAGCATTTTTTATCTCCCAATATACTCATACAGCGTGCAAGAGATTTCTTACACGCTGTTTTTATTTTTTTATGTACGTTTTGAAATTTAAGTTAAAATAGTGTTCAAATCCTAAGTTTATAGTTGTTAGTATTCGGCTTGAACTTTAAGCTACCAACTCCGCACTTGTGAAAGGCTTTGAGCTGCCAACTAATTTCTAACTACTAAATCACTGCTCCGAGTTTTCCTCATTTTGTTCATTCTCTGTGGAAATCTCGCCCTCGCTGTTTTCGCCGTCCGTATCGTCGCCGTCCTCGTGAGGCTGCCTTGCAAGAGATACTACCTTTGAACCTTCGGGTACTCTCATTACTTTAACGCCCTTGCTTGTACGGGAGCAAATTCTTATCGTACTTGCGTTGATACGAATTATAGTTCCGTTATCGGATATAAGCACAATATCATCGTCAATATCTACAACCTTGATAGCGGCAACGTCACCGTACTTATCCGTATGGTAGTTTATAATTCCCGAACCGCCTCTTGACTGTAATCTGTAATCATCAATATTGCTAAGTCTGCCGTATCCTGTTTCAGATACTGTCAAAACATACGCGCCTTCTCTGATAGTGGACATTCCTATAACGCTGTCGCCCTCGTCAAGTTTGATTGCCCTTACGCCTCGCGCAGTTCTTCCCATATCACGAACGTCTGTTTCGTTGAACATTATAGCTTTACCCTTTTTAGTAGCAACAAGCATTTTCTTTGTACCGTCTGTAAGTCTTACCCAGCAAAGCTCGTCGCCCTCGTTTAAGTCAATTGCTATAAGACCGCCCTTTCTGATATTGCTGAAACGGCTCAAATCAACTCTTTTGATAATTCCCTGTGTTGTTACCATTACAAGGTAGTTGTTTTCCGCATTCTCAAAAGTCGGCACTTTTATCATAGCTGTTATACGCTCGTCTTTTACAAGCGGAAGTATATTTGCAACGTGAGTTCCCTTTGAAGTTCTGCTGCCCTCAGAAATCTGATAGCACTTAATTCTGTAAACCTTACCGAGATTTGTAAAGAACATTACATAGTCGTGGCTGTTAGTAATAAACATATCAGTCGCTACGTCTTCTTCTCTCTTTCCAACTCCCGTAATACCCTTGCCGCCTCGTCTTTGTGTTTTGTAAGTATCAACAGACTGACGCTTGATATAACCCAAGTTTGTAAGAGTAAGTACACAGTCCTCATTCGGGATAAGCTCCTCAATATCAACCTCTCCGCTGACATCGCTTATATCGGTTCTTCTCTCGTCACCGTACTTGTTTCTTATTTCTGTTATCTCGTCCTTTATAATCGAACGCTGTCTTGACTCGTTGGCAATAATATCTTCAAGGTCTGTTATTTTAAGCTTTAAATTTGAGATTTCTTCTTCTATCTTGTATCTTTCAAGATTTGTAAGCCTTGCAAGACGCATATCAACTATTGCCTGCGTCTGTACATCGTCAAGCCCAAACCTGTCGCTCAATGCCTGCTTTGCAGAAGGTGTGTCTTTACTTGCCCTGATAATAGCAATAACCTCGTCTATAAAATCAAGCGCTATCTTAAGTCCGTCAAGTATATGAAGTCTTTCCCTTGCTTTCTTCAGATCAAACAGCGAACGTCTTGTAATTATTTCAAGCTGGAAAGCTATATACTGATCGAGTATATTTTTCAGCGTCAACAGCTTTGGCTCGCCGTTTACTATTGCTATCATTATTACGCCGAATGTTGCCTGCATTTGCGTATATTTAAAGAGATTGTTAAGCACAAGATTTGCGTCTGCCTCTCGCTTTATATCTATCTCTATATGCATACCGTTTCTGTCGGAGTGATCTTCGATATTGGTAATACCCTCGATTTTCTTCTCCTTTACATAATCGGCAATAGTTTCAATAAGCTTAGCCTTATTTACCTGATAGGGGAGTTCGCTGACTATTATCTTATGTCTGCCGTTCTTAGCTTCAACTATTTCTGTCTTAGCGCGAACGTTGATTTTTCCTTTACCCGTAGCGTAAGCGGCTCTGATTCCGCTTCTGCCCATAATTATACCGCCTGTCGGAAAATCCGGTCCCTTGATAAAATCCATTATTTCTGCAAGTGAGGCTTCGGGATTGTCTATAAGATAACAAATAGCGTCGCTTACTTCGCTTAAATTATGCGGCGGAATATTCGTTGCCATACCTACCGCTATACCCGTACTGCCGTTTACAAGCAGGTTCGGGAATTTTGTGGGAAGTACAGACGGCTCTTTTCTCGAGTCGTCATAGTTCGGAACGAAATCTACCGTATCTTTGTCTATATCACGCAGCATTTCTACCGAGATTTTGCTCATTCTCGACTCTGTATAACGGTATGCGGCAGGCGGATCTCCGTCAACGCTGCCGAAGTTTCCGTGACCGTCAACAAGCATATATCTCATTGAGAAATCCTGCGCCAGTCTTACAAGCGCATCATATACAGATGCGTCGCCGTGCGGGTGGTACTTACCCAGCACATCGCCGACAGTAGTAGCGCATTTCTTATACGGAGAGTTCGGGAGTATATTATTCTCGTACTTAGCGTACAGTATTCTTCTGTGAACAGGCTTCAAACCGTCCCTTACATCAGGCAAAGCACGACTTACTATAACGGACATAGAGTAGTCAAGAAAAGACTTTCTCATTTCCTTATCAAGATCGACTTCTATAATTCGGGATTCGGGTGAAGTCTGTATTATATCATCTTTATCCATTATTATATCCTCGCTTCAATAAAATCAAACATCAAGATTTTCTACATACTTTGCGTTTTCTTCGATGAACTGACGTCGTGGCTCTACCTTTTCTCCCATAAGTATGGAGAATGTTTCATCAGCCGCTATTGCGTCCTCGACTGTAACTCTGAGCATAATTCTTGTTTCGGGGTTCATAGTGGTTTCCCAAAGCTGTTCGGGGTCCATTTCACCCAGACCTTTATATCTCTGAATATCGGTTTTACAGTCAAGCTCTTTTAATATTTTATCTCTTTCGGCGTCTGAATAAGCGTAGTAATGCGTATTCTTTCCCTTAGTAATTCTGTAAAGCGGCGGCTGAGCTATATAAACGTGCCCCTGCTCTACAAGCGGCTTCATAAATCTAAAGAAGAACGTAAGCAAAAGTGTTCTGATATGCGAACCGTCAACATCGGCATCAGCCATAATAATAACTTTGCCGTATCTGAGTTTATTTATGTCAAATTCTTCCTTAATTCCCGTACCGAGAGCGGTAATTACAGGCATTAATTTATCGTTGCCTATGATCTTATCCTCTCGTGTTTTCTCGACATTCAGCATTTTACCCCAAAGCGGGAGTATAGCCTGATACTTTCTGTCACGTCCGTTCTTTGCAGAACCGCCCGCAGAATCTCCCTCTACTATATAAACTTCTGTTTCATCGGGGTTTCTCGATTGGCAGTCTGCAAGCTTACCGGGCAAAGACGCATTTTCAAGCGCTGATTTTCTTCTTACAAGCTCTCTTGCTTTCTTTGCGGCTTCTCTTGCCTTAGCAGATGTTAGCGCTTTATCAAATATTATCTTTGAAACAGCAGGATTTTCTTCCAAAAATATTGCAAGTTTCTCCGAAACAAGGGAATTTACCATAGTTCTTATCTCTGTATTGCCAAGCTTAGCTTTAGTCTGTCCCTCAAACTGAGCCTCTTTGAGCTTTACGGAGATGATCGCTGTAAGTCCCTCTCTGTAATCCTCGCCCGAAAGGTTTTTGTCATTCTCTTTGAGAATACCGTACTTTCTTGCGTAATCGTTCATAGTGTTTGTGAGCGCTCTCTTAAAGCCCTCTTCGTGTGTACCGCCGTCCGTAGTATGAATATTATTCGCAAACGACAATATAAGTTCGTTTATACCGTCATTATACTGCATTGCCACTTCAACGGCTGCCGAATCGTCATCGTTCGATGATGAAAAATATATTACCTCGGGGTGTATAACTTCAAGCGCTCTTTTCTTGTGTATATACTCAACAAAGCTTGAAATACCGCCCTCGTAGAGAAAATTCTTCTTGATTATATTTTCGGGATCTCTCTCGTCACGAAGCTCTATATGTATTCCGGCATTGAGAAAAGCCTGTTCTCTTAGCCTTGTTGTAAGAATACTGAAATCGTAAACGTCTGTTTCCTTGAATATCTCGGGGTCTGCTTTAAAGGTTACTTCTGTACCTTTCTTATCGGACTTGCCTATTATTTCAAGGTCTGTAACAATGTTTCCTCTTTCGTATCTCTGGCGGTAGATATTCTCGCCGTCATAAACCTTTACCTCGAGCCACGTTGAAAGAGCATTTACAACCGACGCGCCTACGCCGTGCAAACCGCCCGATACTTTATATCCTCCTCCGCCGAATTTACCTCCTGCGTGAAGAACAGTAAATACAACCGTTACTGCGGGTATTCCCATTTTATGATTTGTGCCGACAGGAATACCTCTGCCGTTATCCGTTACCCTTATTATATTATCGGGCAATATGACAACATCTATCTTGTCGCAATAGCCTGCGAGCGCCTCGTCGATCGAGTTATCTACTATCTCGTACACAAGATGATGAAGTCCTTTCGGACCTGTTGAACCGATATACATACCGGGGCGTTTTCTTACTGCTTCAAGACCCTCAAGTACCTGTATTTCGTCGGCGGTATATTCTTGTTCGGTTTTTGTTATTTCATTATCCACGGAAATCCCTCTTTCTGTTTTTTTTAAAATAAATAAAACCCAAAACTTATATGTAATCAATTATCAAACGTCGTGTTTTTCAATGGATTTTCGTCAAACTCTATCTTCTGTTTCTTGTCTTTCTTATGTCTGCGTCTGTTCTTTTTGAGTTTAGGCGGTTCGTCCTCTTGACCTGCGATTTTTCCAAACCTTAAAAGCGTCGGCACAATTGCCATATACAAAGCAATAAATGCTACTGTCATTACAAGATTTGGAATAACCGTTTGGTTTTTCGTTAAGAATAGGTAAAACGTATTTATCGCTATCAGTGCGATGAAAAATATCAATCCCAATAAAAATGCGGACTTTTTATAGGCTATACTCATAATCTTTCCGCATTTTATACAGGTAATCTGATTAGCCTTAGACTTTACAGCTTTAAGGCGGCGGCCGTAATCTATTTTTGCTTTGCAGTACGGGCATACTTTTCTTTTACTCATAAAGTATTACTCCTCCTGATCTGTAAAGTTGTTTTTTATCTGCTGTTTTTTCTTTGCACGGCTCTGAGATACCTTTGAGCGTACATTTTTTCCGCCCTTTAAGCTTACGCTTCCTCTGTTTCTCCTGTCTGTGCCGTTTCTTATCTGTGCCTGACTTTTCCAAGCCTTTTTTACCTGACTTTGTCTGAGTAATTCGGCTTTTTGGGAATTCTGACTTTTAATCATTATCTGTCGGTTTTTCCTGTCAATTTCTTCCTTTAGCTCGGCACTTCTCTGTTCGTTTTTCTTATCTTCAAGCTGTTTTTTCTGTAATGCGTCCTTTTTAGCGATGATCCTTGCTTTCTCCTCGTTTGAAAGTCCTTGTTCTCTGATCTTATCCGCCTTATCACGAACACTCTCTAAAACTATTCTCTCTTGACTTTCATAATTTGCAGGAATTTCTTCATCAGGCTTAGTTACTTTTTCGATTTTTTTTTTGCATTTTCGGCATTTATTTTTTCTTTCTCTGCCTTTGCTTTTTCCTTAGCCTTTCTTCTTGCCTCTTTATCAGCCTGACGTCTTTCTTCTTCTTCCTGTTCAAAAGCGGCGTTTCGCTCTTCCTCTGTTGCCTCAACTATTTTTTCTTTCAAAACGGAGAAAAATCCTTTTGACTTAGCTTTGCTTTTTTTCTTGACAGGCTTTTTCGGAGCAGGAGTTTCCTCTTCTATTTCCTCGGTTACCGTTTTTTCCTGTACAGCTTTTTTCTGAGCCATTACAGCGGCAGCCTGAGCAGCTTTCGGGAACTTCTTTTCATACTTAGAAGGCTTTGCCGGTGCAGGCTCTTCCTTTACGATCACCTCGGCTTTTTTTGTAACCTCTTCGCTATTGGTAGTATCATCTTCTTCCTCCGGACCTATGAGATACTCGCTTTCATCTTCACTCTCTGTATATGAACTTGTCTGATAGCCCGAGAAATCTATTTCCTCGTCGTCATCATCAAAAAGGCTGTCGTCCTCGTTTTCTGTATCATCTGTATCGTCGTCGGAATATTCCACTACGAAATCATTTTCAGGCTCTACCTTTGAAAAAACTCTCGTCTTTTCAAGCGGTTTATCCTCGGGTACATACTCGACAGCACCTTCTATTGGCTCTTCGTCCTCGTAGTAATCGTCTTCGTCATCTTCATCAAACAGCTCGTCGTCTTCCTCTTCGACAGCTATATCCTCATCGGGAGCATTTTCTTCTGCATCTTCTTCATCGTCTGTATATATAATGCTCTCCTCTTCATCTTCGACAACAGTGTCGGACACATCTTCAAGCTTCATTGTGCTTTCTTCGGCAATATCGTCATCTTCGGTAACCGTGTCGGATATGCTCTCAAGCTTCATACCGCTTTCCTTAGCTTTAGCGGCAGGCATAAAATCAAATATCTCGTCAAACTCCTTACCGAACTCTATACCCGAAACGTTACCGCTGTCCTCGTCTTTAAGTTCCAGCTTTGTTAAAACGGGAGTATTTTTATCGGCATTGTTGATTTTGAAATTTGCCTCGTTTATCTCTTCCTGAGTTAAAACAGGTATATCGCTTATGTCGCCCGTTACTTCAAACTTCTCGTCATAGGAAATAATATCATCATCGTTTGCATTTTCGGGTGCGTCCTCTGTATCGCCAAAGTCAAAGTCGAATTCTTCTTCTTCCTGCGGTGTTTCATCGAAAATTTTATTTGGAGTTTCCGCAACAACATCGTCATCTGCTTCATCGGCAGACTCACTGTACTCGCTGTCCGTTACTTTAGTTTCTTCCTCAATAACATCTTCATCTGTTTCGTCTGAAGGCTCGCTGATTTCTTCCTCATGCTGTGTTTCATTTACAGTTACAACGGGAGTTTCCTCGATAATATCGCCGTCTGCTTCATCTGTATCAATATTCACACTGATGACGTTTGTATCTTCGGGCAGATACTCAAACTCCAACTCGACAGTTTCTTCTATCTGCTCTTCCTCGTAAACTTCCTCTTCCTGCGGCTCTGTTTCTTCTTCCTTTTTTTCAAATGTAACTTCTATTTTCTGTACCTGATTTTTACCGAACTCCTCTTCCTCTTCAGCACTCGGAGCTTGATAGAAGAAATTCAGAATATCCTCGTTTTCCTGCTCCTCCTCGTCTATCTCAGGCTCGGGGTCTTTCATCATATCATAAGTTACGCAGTCTTTGCACGGCGGATAATACAGGAAGTCGACCTTATCCGTCTTTGTATATTTATGGTAAACAGGCTTATCCTTGTTATCTTCAATTTTCTGAGATACAGCCTCGCTTGTTCTAAGTATCGGCTGTGCGGGAATAACCTTAGTTTCTTCCTTTTTCGGTAACTCTTCTTTTACTTCTTCTTTCTTTGCAGAAATTTTATCGGAGTGGGGGACTTCGGGTCTTTTAAAAGCACTCGTATCTGCATTTTCTTCCACTACAAAAATTTCGTCGTCCTCGTCTGTTTCGTCTTTCTTTGAAGAAGAATAAATATCTATTATTTCCGAATTATCGGGTTGTGAATACTCGTCGTCTATATCTATGTTTTCGATCATAATATTTTCGTCGGTATCCTCGTTAAAGCTCTCTTCGATAATAACTTCATCGTCAAAGCTTCCGAACTCGTCTTTATATTCCTTTTTCTTTTCGGGCTTTTTAGGAGGTTCGGGCTTTTCTTTTTTTACAGTCTCAATTTTTTTGCTTTCATCTTCGTCATCATCTACAACAATATACGTCTTAACGAACTTATGAAATCTATCTTTAAAAGAACCATTATTCTTCACGTCTGTACTCTCCTCTGCTTGTACGGTGTTACTGTTATTTTTTATGTATTTCATATTTTGTTTTTCGTCCGATTTTTTATAAATCTTTACAGCAGGCTTTAACGCTTCGCTTTTTATGGGATTTAATCGGAAATACAACGGTATCATAAAAAAGAATATTCCAAACGGAATTACAGTTATTATAAATTTCAGCAGTATATGCTTTGAGAAATCCGAAAAAAACATAAACGCCGCAAGAATTAACGCCACTAAAAGCAAAATACCTGCTGTTATATATATTTTCTTGTCATAGGTGATATTAGATATTCTGCCGCACTCACGGCAAGTATGCTCTCCGCCGCTTACCTCGGTCAGTGACTTGATATAAGAAACATTACTGCCGCAGTAAGGACATTTTCGTGAATTTTTCTTCATAAAAAATACCTCTCAATTCAATATCACAAGGTTTCCGCCGTAAGTGAGAAACGCTTATACAAAGTCTGAGATGAAAGCTGGCTTATATAAACATACGTCTTTCCGTTCTCATTGCATACGACAAATGATTTCGGCAATTCGTAGGATACAGTTTTTACCCTGCCTTCTTTTTCTGCAATTGCAAGATAATTTTTAGTATGCTTTGATATTGTCGCTGTGTCAAGGTCAAATATTCCTATTATACTCTTTTTCGGTATAACCACATCAGAACCCAAATGAAGATACATATACCCTCCAATATCATCATATCGCTGTAAAATGCCTTTAAAAACTCACAGCGACGTTTTTGTATCAAGCTATACTTTTATATTATAACATAAAACTTCGATTTTGAGGCGTTTATTTTAAAAATTTAATAAAAAATTTTCATACAGCCATAATTTCCCCGTTCTCTACATAAAAAAGTTTTCCGCCTTTAAGCCTGTCGGCAGACGCCCTCTCGCAGCAGCTTATAAAAACTTGTCTTTCCGCTATCTTATTGAGCAAAAATTCCTGTCGTCGGCTGTCAAGCTCGCTCAACACATCGTCAAGCAAAACTATCGGTTCCTGCTCTGTTGCCTGTTTTATCAGCGCAGCCTCCGCTATCTTCATTGACAGCACACAGCTTCTCTGCTGCCCTTGCGAACCGAAAGACCTCACATTATCTCCGTTAATTTTTATACAAAGATCATCTCTGTGAGGGCCTAACGACGTTACACCGTCTTTCATATCATCTTTTCGTGTTTCTCTGAGTTTTTCACAGTAGCTTTCTATGAGTGCTTCTCTGTCGCTGCACAGCTCCTTTGGAAATGCGCAGGAATATGATATTTCAAGCTTTTCTTTACCCTCTGAGATACCGTTATGATATTTTTCAGCCATACTGCACAATCTGTCTGTATAATTTATTCGCATACGGATCACATTTGCTCCGAACACCGCAAGTCGTTCTTCCCATATATCCATAGTATCCGCCAAATCGCTGTGATAGGGGAGATCACGCAGAAGCGCATTTCTCTGAGTAACAAGTCTGTTGTACTCAGAAAGTGTTTCCGAAAAATTAGGTCTTATCTGGCACACCGCACTGTCAATAAATCTTCTTCTCTCGGCAGGACCTCGTTTTACAAGAGATAAATGCTCGGGCGAAAACACTACTATGCACAGCTTTCCCATAAGCTTATTGACGGAACTCTGCTTTATACCGTTAAGCTTGACTTCCTTTTTGCCCTGCTTAAAAATTATCTGCGCATTCTGAATTCTGTCCTCCGAAAAAAAATCTACGTCAAGTACAGCCTGCTCTTTTCCAAAACCTATAAAATCGCTGTCCTTAGCCCCCCTGAAACTTCTGTTTCCGCTGAAAAGCCAAAGCGCCTCCAAAAGATTAGTTTTTCCCTGAGCGTTTTTTCCGTAGACAACATTTACAGCCTCATTTGGAAATATCTTGCCTTCGGATAAATTTCGGTAGCCCTCAAAGCTCAGACGCTTTATTATCATTTTCCGCACACCTCAAGCACTATTCCGTTGCACTCCGCCGTATCTCCGATACGCATTTTTTTGCCACGCATTGTGCATACCTCGCCGTTTACAAGAACACCGCCGTTTTGTATAAGCATTTTTGCCTGTCCGCCTGTTCCAAATCCACCAAGCTTCATTAGGTCGTTAAGCTTTATATATTCGGTGTCAATGTAAATATTCTCTTTTCTCATTATAACACCTCGTTTAATTACGCAAGACGCATAGGCACTACAAGGAAAACAAAGCTGTCGCCCGATGTAGGCAAAATTTTCAGCGGCTTTAACGAGCCGTTGAACTCAAACACAAGTTCGTCTGTATCTGCATTTTTAAGCGCGTCAAGAAGATACTTTGTATTAAATCCTATCTCAACCTCGTCGCCCTCAAAAGGAATTTCTACATAATCGCTTGCTTTTCCGACAACTGTCGTACAATGGAGCTTTATTCCTTCGTCTGCAACTATAACTCTTACAGGGCTTTGCATTTTCTCGCTTGTAAGCAGTGACATTCTCTCAACAGCCGCAGAAATATCCTTTGTTTTTACTTTAAGCTTAGTTGCGGCGCCCTTTGGTATAGTTCCTTCATACTCTATGAATTTACCTTCGATAAGACGAGAGATAACTGAGTAATTCTCTACATTAAACACAACGTGCTTTTTACCTACTATTATCTGTACTCTGCTTTCCTCGCTTGAATTAAGCTTCTGTATTTCGCCTAAAGTCTTTCCGGGAACAATAAAGCTGAAAGCTGCGTCTGTACCTATTTTTTCTTTTCTTACAGCCATTCTGAAACCGTCTATCGATACAACATTGAGATAGCCTGCTTTCAGCTCAAACAAAGAACCTGTATATATAGGCTTAGACATATTATCGGAGATAGCATAACCGGTCTGCTTTATCATATTTTTAAGCGTAGGACTGTCGATGTAAAAGCTCTCAATCGTGTCAAACGTAGGAAGTTCCGGAAACTCGTACGATGACATTCCTATTATCTGATAATCTGCCACACCCGAATGAATATAAGAAACAAGCTTGTCGTCTGTTTCAAGCGTTACAGTATTATCGGGCAGACGCTTAACCATATCTGAGAAAAGCTTCGCGCTGAGAATGATCTCGCCCTCTTCAATTACTGTTGCAGGAATTTCTGTTCTAATGCCTATATCTAAATCATATCCTGTAAGTATTGCTTTATCTTTCTGCGTCTTTATAAGTATTCCCTCAAGTGCGGGGATAGTATTTTTTGTAGAAACGGCACGCTGCACATTGCTTACAGCCGTTACAAGCTCTGCTCTGTCAAATATTACTTTCAATTTGAGTTCTCCTTTCAATGAGCTGTATATGTTCGATTTAACTCTTGCTTTTGATTACTTCCCATCTTTGATAGGTCGGAGCAAAGCAAGAGATATAAAGTATAGCTATAATTTTAGTAGTAGTAGTAGAGGAAAAGGAAATGTTAAAAAGCGGATAAAAGGTTGATTGCAGCACGGATTTTTTATCATCATAGCCCAAACGGCTTTTCCACAGATTTGACATCGCTTAAACAAGGTATGTGGATAATGTTTATATCTCCATGTGGAAAGTTAAGGAAATGTTGATAAATTTTAGCTTTATTACGTTTTGTAATAAATAGAAAATCGAACGCTTTATGAATAAAATATTAACGAGAAGTTTAAACCAAAAAAGCTTAAAGATCCTGTATATTCTTTATAATATCCTCTACGGTAGCCTTTGTTTTAGGGTCTTTTTCGATCTTTTTTTCCATTTCCTGGAGAGTATATACTATTGTAGAGTAATGTCTGCCGCCAAATTCGTCGCCTATTGCAACCATAGAAAGCCCCGTTACCTGACGGACTACATAAATAGCTACATGTCTTGCATTGCTGAGAGCGGCTCTTCTGTTTTTAACCGAGCGTATCTCCTCTGCTGTTACTCCGAATGTTCTTGCAACCTCTTCGATTATTCTTTCAACAGTAACCGGCATAGGAACGTCGTTAGTCTGAACATCGGAGATTACCTCCTGAGCAATAGCTATTGTAAGCTTTTCTCCGTTGAGGTAAGTTTTAGCTTTTAGCTTCTTTACAACACCCTCAAGCTGACGTATATTTGTTTTTAGTTTGTTGGCTATGTATTCGCAAATATCGTCGGGGATAACAAATTCAAGCGTATCAGCCTTACTTTTAAGTATAGCAATTCTTGTTTCTATGTCGGGGGGCTGAATATCCGCAAGCAGACCCCATTCAAAGCGTGTTCTGAGTCTGTCCTCGAGCGTCTTTATTTCTTTAGGCGGACGGTCTGAAGTGAGTACGATTTGTTTTTTTGCTTCATAGAGGGCGTTGAATGTATGGAAGAACTCCTCCTGAGTAGATTCCTTTCCTCCGATAAACTGTACGTCGTCTACAAGCAGGAGATCGGCGTTTCTGTATTTCTGTCTGAACTCCGCAGGTTTACCTCGTCTGAGAGAATCTACTATTTCGTTTGTAAAGTCGTCGCCCTTTACATAAGCTATCTTTTTGTTTGGATCATTCTGCAAAACCTCATTTTTGATAGCGTGCAGAAGATGTGTTTTTCCGAGTCCTGAGTTACCATAGATGAAAAGCGGATTATAAGTACCGCCGGGATTTTGTGCAACGGCAATAGACGCCGCATGAGCAAACTTGTTTGAAGAACCTACGATATAGTTTTCAAAAGTAAGCGGCACTTCATCATCGCCTGCCCCGGTGTCGGGCTGTGAGGGAGTTTCCTTTTCTACCTCCTCGGGAACAATGAGTTTTACTTCAAATTTCTGTCCGAAAATTTCCTCAAACGCTTCTTCAAGCAAAGTGCTGTAACATCTTGTTACAGTTTGTCTGTGAAATTCATTTGGAACCATCAGCTTAATCTGTACAAGGTCAAAATCAATTTCTTTAGGTTCGATTCTGCTGATCCATGTCTGAAAAGCTACTTTTGTAATTCTGGACTTGCAGTAGTCGCAGACAAGATTCCATGTTTCGTTAAATGAATCCATAATAAACAATAACCCCCGATTCTGAAATTTTTGAAAGAAATATATTCTTTCTTGCATTTTATTATCAGAGAAATAATAGCGCCGTCTTTGACAAAAAACAATATTTTAGAAATTCGTCGTACCGCAAATTACGACACTATCCCTTATAATAAATAACAATTAGACTTATTATAACATATTAGCTAAACTTTTTCAACATTTTATCATTGTGGAAAACTCACAAAAATGTGGAATTAGGGTTTTAGAATGAGAAGTTAGGGGGGAGGAATGAAGTTGTTAGTTATTAGTTGTTAGTTATTAGTTATTAGTTGTTAGTTATTAGTTATTAGTTGTTAGTTATTAGTTATTAGTTGTTAGTTATTAGTTATTAATTATTAGTTTTAGGTTACATTATCATAAGTTCTTATTCTGAACTTAAAAC
The DNA here is from genome assembly GCA_902761345.1 of uncultured Ruminococcus sp. Taxonomy (GTDB): domain Bacteria; phylum Bacillota; class Clostridia; order Oscillospirales; family Acutalibacteraceae; genus RUG592. The sequence goes on from CACWKD010000026.1 coordinate 26,930, forward strand.
TTTGAGCTTTGAACTCTTAACCTTGAACTTTAAACTTTGCGGCATTGATATTTTCAAAAAAAACGAGGTAAAAATGCGGATTTATAATGCTTTTATAAATTGTTTTTTTGGTGAAAATATAGAAAAGGTATGATGTATATTGACTTTTTTAAAGAAATTATTTAAATTAAGTATGTTAAATGTTGTTATTATACGGCACGTTTTTCAAAAATTTTACTTGAATAATGTGCGAATGGGGTTATTGTCTGAAAAAATCTGTATTTTAGAACATTTAAAAAGCTATTTTTCTATTGACATAACGCTTGTATTTAATGTATAATGTTAAATTGCAAGGTTATATACTCGAAAGGAGGGGTTTTTAATGCTGAGAACTTATCAGCCTAAGAAGCTTCACAGAAAAAAGGAGCATGGTTTCAGAAAGAGAATGTCCGATCGTAACGGACGCAAGGTATTGGCACGCCGCAGAGCAAAGGGCAGAAAGAGACTTTCTTACTAATTTGCTTTGCACATCAGGCTTATGCGGACATCAGGGTATATCTTCAATGCAGCTTTGCGAAGATATACCTATTTGTTGCCGCCCTTATTTAATTTAAAAAAACAGGGTTTTGTATGGCAGGATTATTGACTATAAAAGAAAATAATACTTTTAGAAGATTATACCGCTCAAAAAAATGTTATGTTTATCCCAATGTCGTAGTTTATGTTTCAAGAAACAGATCGGGTGTGTTCAGGTACGGTATTACAACAGGAAAAAAGGTTGGAAACGCCGTTACACGAAGCAGGTGCAGACGAGTTATTCGCGCAGCGCTGCATACCTACAAGGATAAGCTTAATAATGTAAAAGGCGGTTATGACGTTGTGTTTGTTGCAAGGGCAAGAACTGCAAATTGTAAGTCCACAGATCTTGTGCAGCCAATAGGGGAAAGCCTCAGAAAAAGCGGAGTGATATGAGTGAAAAAGCTTTTTGTTAAGCTTATCAGATTTTATCAGAAGCATATTTCGTCAAAAACGCCTGCTTGCTGCAGGTTTTATCCGACCTGCTCACAGTACGGTATAGAGGCAATTGAAAGATTTGGCGCTTTTAAGGGAAGTATTATGACTGTATGGCGTATTCTGAGATGTAATCCGTTTGTAAAAGGCGGTTTTGACCCCGTACCTCAAAAAAAGCATAAGGTTATAAAGTATAAGAAACAGAATTGAGAATAATTTGCAGAACTGTTATTTTAACAGTTGAAAGGATTTTTTGATGAACCAATTATTTAATTTGATAGGTTATCTTTTCGGATATTTGCTTTGGGGAGCATTTTATCTTGTAGGGAATTTTGCTGTTGCTATCTTTGTTTTTACTGTAATCTTGCGAATAGTGCAGTTCCCGATGCAGATAAAGAGCCAGAAAAATATGGCAGGAAATATGCGTCTGCAAAAGAAACAGCAGGAAATACAAGAAAAATACGGACGTGACAAGGCTAAGGTAAACGAAGAAGTATCTAAGCTTTACGAGAAAGAAAATATTAATCCTATGGGCGGCTGTCTTACAACGCTTATTCCTATGTTCTTGCTTATGGGAGTATATTGGACAGTAAGAAATCCGCTTACAAATACGCTTCATATCAATTCAGACAGCGTAAACGAGGCACTTACATACTTGAAAGGACTTCCGGTAGTTGGTGCGAATATCAATGACTATTACGGAGAGATAAATCTTATAGGTTATTTCTCTGATATTAAAGATCAGCTTACTTGCTTTAGTGCGGCTGACGTAACCAAAATTGAAACTTTTGCTAAGGGCTTTACATTATTTGGAATGAATTTGCTTGACGCACCAAATCTTCACGGTTTTGCGTCTATATATATTCTTATTCCTGTATTGTGTTTCTTATCGTCTTTCGGTACAAGTTTTATTACTATGAGAATGAACGGTACAAGCTTTAAGGGACAGCAGGGCTGTATGAATTCTATGTTTCTGTTAATGCCCGTTATGTCGGCTTGGATAGCTTATTCCGTACCGTCCGCAATGGGACTTTACTGGATCTATTCGAGCATAATCGGTTTTGTATCTACGTTGATCTTACATAAATTCTATAATGCAGAGTCTATGACGGCTCTTGACGAGGCAAGAAGAATTGCACTGCTTGAGGAAGAAGAAACGGCAGTAAGACAGGTTGTAAGAACGTACAACACGGGCAGCAGTAAGACTAAGAAAAAGAAGAAAAAGTAACAGATAAATTTGGAGGTGTGACTGTGATTAAAGAGGCATTTGGTACAGGTGACTCTATTGAGCGTGCACTGGCTGTCGCTTGCAGCGAGCTTGGTGTAGAGGCAGATCAAGTCGAGTACGAGGTAATTCAGGCTCCCGAGAAAAAGGTGTTAGGTATATTTGGAGGAGCAGACGCAAAGGTTCGAGCATATATAAACATTACTCCGTCGCAGCGTGCGGCTGAATATTTGAAGAATGTTCTTACTCTTATGGGACTTCAAAATATTGATCTTGAAGTTAAAGAGGCAGAAGATAATACTTGTGAAATAGAGCTGAAGGGCGATGACGTAGGATATGTTATAGGCAGAAGAGGAGAAACTCTTGACGCATTACAGTATCTTTCGGGCTTAGTTGCAAATCACGGCGAGGAAGAGTATTTCAGAGTAACTATCAATACCGGCAATTACAGAGAAAAGAGAGAGGTAACGCTTGAAAACCTCGGCAGAAAGCTTGCTTATAAAGTAGTAAAGACAGGCAAGAACGTTAATCTTGAGCCTATGAACCCTTATGAAAGAAGAATAATTCATACGGCTGTACAGAAAGTAAACGGCGCTATTTCCTTCTCGGAGGGTGAAATTCTCAACCGTCACGTTGTTATTGCGCCCGACCCGAAAAACCCCGTAAAGCCCAGAAGAAACTTTAACAACAAGGGCAGAAGAAACGGTAACCAGGGCGGCAAAGGCTCATACAACAGAAATTCAAACGGCGGTTATCAGAGAACTCCGTACAAGCAGACTTTTGAAAGAAAGCCGTATCAGAATAAGTACAACAAGCCTGCTGATGATGAGTTTATAGGTTCGTCGGCAACATTCAGTCAAAGAAGTCCTATTGAAAAATCAGGTCTTCCGCTGTTCACTAAAATAGAAAAGAAAGGCGAGGAATAATGCCTTTTAGAGGTTGCGAAGGCGTTTTGCTTTCGCAGCTTTTTTGTTTTATTTTATAAAGATCATTGTTATTTCAAAACTTTCAGATGTTATGCAGTTTAAAATTGTGTTTCTTTTAGTTTATGGGTAATTTATATTTTACTGTATTTGAATAACAATAAAAAGTAAATTGCTTTGCTGTGGTTAATCGCATTTTTTAACTTTAGAATAAACTTTATATATTAGGAGAATTTTTATGGAAAAAACTATTGCTGCCGTTTCTACTCCGATAGGTACGGGCGGTATAAGTGTTATCAGAATATCGGGTGATGACGCTGTACAAATTGCCGATAGAGTATTTGTCTCTGTGAGCGGAAAAAAGCTTTCCGAGCTTAAAGGCTATACTTCTGCATACGGCAAGGTTTACGATAAAGGCGAACTTCTTGACGAGGCTGTCGCAACTGTATTTCTTGCGCCGCACAGCTACACAGGCGAGAATGTTGTTGAGTTGTCCTGTCACGGCGGTATGTATATTACATCTCAGGTGTTGAGAGCGATACTCGACAGCGGAGCTGTAACTGCCGAGGCAGGTGAGTTTACAAAGCGTGCATTTTTAAACGGAAAAATCGACCTTACAGAATCGGAAGCCGTTATGGATATTATTTCTGCAAAGGGCAGGGCGGCTGCACGTTCCGCAATAGGTATAAAAGAGGGCAGACTTCGCCGTGAGATCGACGATGTGAAATCTTCTCTTATCGACAGCGCCGCGCATCTCTCTGCTTGGGCGGATTACCCCGAGGAGGATATTCCCGAGGTATCGGAGGATACGCTTTGTGAAAACATTACTAACGCTCTGAGCAAGCTGAATTCTCTTATAAGAGGGTACGACATAGGAAAGTCTGTAAAAGAGGGTATAGATACTCTTATTATCGGTAAACCCAATGTCGGAAAATCCACGCTGATGAATTTTTTGTCGGGCAGTGAAAAGAGTATAGTAACCGATATACCCGGTACTACAAGAGATATTATAGAAGAAACTGTTGTTTTGGGAAATGTTGTATTGCTGTTATCCGATACGGCAGGTTTGCGTGATACTGATAACCCGATAGAGAAAATTGGTGTAGAGCGTGCAAAGAAAAGAGTTCAGTCTTGCGGTCTTGTTCTTGCGGTGTTTGACGCTTCAAGAAAGCTTGATGAAAATGATTACTCTATGCTTGAAATGCTAAGTGATGTTCCGTCGGTTGCTGTTATCAATAAGAGTGATTTAAATTCTGTAATAGATGTTGATTATATAAAATCAAAAGTGAGTGAGGTTGTATTTATCTCTGCTGTAACAGGCGACGGAATTGATAACCTTATTAGTGCTGTTGAAAAAATTACAGGTGCGGCAGAGTTTGACGAGAACACGGCTGTACTGTCAACCGAAAGACAGCGTGAATGTACAATATGTGCAAAGAACGCTTTGGAGGACGCACTGTCTGCTTTAAACGGCGGTTTTACTTTAGACGCTGTTACGGTATCTCTTGAAGAAGCAATACAGGCACTTCTGGAGCTTACAGGAGAAAGAGTGAGCGAGGTAGTAGTTCACGGAGTGTTCTCTAAATTCTGTGTAGGAAAATAGTTAGGGGGAGAGAAATTGAGTTATTTTGCAGGAAAATATGATGTTGCCGTAATCGGCGCAGGTCATGCAGGAATAGAGGCGGCGCTTGCCTCTGCAAGGCTTGGCTGTAAAACAGTGGTGTTTACAATTAATATGGATGCTGTCGGAAACTGTCCGTGTAACCCATCTATCGGAGGTACGGCAAAGGGACATCTTGTTCGAGAGATAGACGCTTTAGGCGGAGAAATGGGTAAAACCGCAGATGAATGTCTGCTGCAAATGCGTATGTTAAACAGAGGTAAAGGGCCTGCCGTACATTCTTTGCGTGCGCAGATAGACAGAAGAAAGTACAGCGAGGTTATGAAGCACAAGCTTGAACTTCAAGAAAATCTGGAGCTGCACCAAGCTGAAATAACAGATTTAGAGGAAATATCGGGCGGCTGGAAAGCAGTTACAAGAATGGGCGCTGAGTATGAGGTTAAAGCCGTTATTATAGCAACGGGTACATACTTGGGCGGAAGAATTTACATCGGTGAGTTAAATTATGAGAGCGGCCCCGACGGGATTTTCCCCGCAACATTTTTGGGTGCGTCATTAAAAAAGTTAGGTTTGTCACTTCGCAGATTTAAGACAGGTACGCCTGCAAGGGTGTTGAAGTCGAGTATTGATTTTTCTGATTTGGAGGAGCAGAAAGGTGACGAGCCTGTAATTCCATTCTCATACGAAACAGAGGAACAGTTAAATAATAAAGTTGTTTGTCATATCAGTTGGACAAACGAGAACACTAAAAAAATTATACTTGATAATATACACCGCTCACCTTTGTACAGCGGAATGATACACGGAGTAGGGCCAAGATACTGCCCGAGTCTTGAGGATAAGATAGTACGTTTCAGCGATAAGGAACGTCACCAGCTTTTTATTGAACCTTGCGGCGAGAATACGGAAGAAATGTACTTACAGGGAATGTCGTCATCTCTGCCCGAGGAGGTACAGCTGAAATTCTATCATTCTATAAAGGGACTTGAAAATGCGATAGTAATGCGTCCTGCATATGCGATAGAGTATGATTGTGTCGATCCTCTGCAAATGAATAACACGCTTGAATTTATCGATCACCCCGGGCTTTACGGCGCAGGGCAGTTTAACGGTTCATCGGGTTATGAGGAAGCTGCCGCTCAGGGGCTTGTTGCGGGAATAAACGCAGCCCTAAAGATACAGGGCAAAGATCCGATGATACTTGACAGGGCAGGTTCGTATATAGGTACTCTTGTTGACGATCTTGTTACAAAGGGAGCAAATGACCCGTACAGAATGATGACGTCAAGAAGCGAGTACAGGCTGATATTGCGACAGGATAACGCTGACGAACGTATGACGCCTATCGGAAGAAAAGTAGGTTTGATAAGCGATGAACGATACGGTAAATTCCTCAAAAAACAGGAGCTTAAAGCAAGAGAACTTGAACGAATAAAGAAAACCGTGATACCGCCGTCCGAGGAGATAAACAGTTTACTTGTTTCACGTGAAACATCTCCGATAAACACAGGAGTAAAGCTTGTTGACCTTATAAAGCGTCCGCAGCTATCGTATGAGATACTGAGTACGATAGACAAAGACAGACCGCAGCTTGACGCAAACATCTTTGAGCAGATCGAGGTTGAAGTGAAGTACGAGGGATATATCAAAAAGCAGCTTGCGCAGGTTGAGCAGATGAGAAGAATGGAAAGCAAATCCCTGCCCACAGATCTCGATTACAAGACTGTTTCGGGATTAAGGCTTGAAGCACAGGAAAAGCTTAACAAGGTACACCCGAGCAATTTAGGGCAGGCGGCGAGAATATCGGGTGTAAGTCCTGCCGATATAAGCGTGCTTGTGATATGGCTGTCTAAATGAGGTGCGTATGGAGAAATTAAGAGAATTATGCAAGGTTATTAACGTGCAGCTTGATGATATTGCACTGAATAGGTTTGAAAAGTATATGAACCTTGTTATAGAGTGGAACGAGAAAATCAACCTCACAGCCATAACAGACAGACAGGAGTTTATTGTTAAGCATTTCTATGACAGTATTACGCTTTTGTCTTGTATAGATTTGAAACAAGGTGCAAAAGTTATAGATATAGGTACGGGAGCAGGATTTCCGGGAGTACCGCTTAAAATAGTGCGTCCCGATATTGAACTTACATTGCTTGATAGTCTTAACAAAAGAATTGTGTTTCTAAGTGATGTGGTAATGCCCTGTATAGGACTAAGTGCCGAGACGATACACGGCAGGGCAGAGGATTTTTCAAAGCAGGCAAAGTACCGAGAAAAATACGATCTTGCGGTAAGCCGTGCAGTTGCAAATCTTTCTGCGTTGTCGGAGTATTGTATTCCGTTTATAAAAAAAGGCGGAGAGTTTATTTCAATGAAAGGGCCTGATGTTGAGGTAGAACTTAACTCGGCTCAAAATGCTGTAAAGGTATTGGGCGGAGAGGTTTCAGAGGTTAAAAATCTTACTTTACCCGATAACAGCGGACGCAGTATTGTGATTATCAAAAAGGTAAATAATACTCCCGAGAAGTACCCAAGACGAGGAGTAAAAATTAATAAGAACCCTTTATAAAGTGTGGAGTTTGGAGAGTGGAGTTGTTTTGTGAGTTAGAAATTAGGAGTTAGCTTAAAGTTATAAGTTTAAAGCTGTACGATAAATGAAAACTTTATTCTATTATCTGAAAACTGTTATCTAACAACTATAAACTAAAAAAATCTTTTCCGTGTCTAAAAAACGACAAATTATTTATTTGGTGTGTGTTATAATGTAATTACAGAAAGACAAGCGAGATGATATTGTGGCTGAAATAAAAGTTAGGGGAGAGTGCAGGATTGCTATTATCCCCATATACAAAATCAGCGAAAACATAAGCGTCCCGACACGCACATACACAAAACAGCAGATAATTCCACTTGCGGAGAGCATATCGCATAACGGAATTTTGCAGCCGTTGATAGTGCGAAAAAGTACGTCTTACTCATACGAGCTGATTTCGGGGAAAAGACGTTTGCAGGCTGCTGTAATGGCAGGTAAAAAAGATGTTCCCTGTATTGTACTTCATTGTACAAAAAATCAGTCGGTTATCTATTCGCTAACAGAAAACATACAGCGTCATAACTATACATATCTTGAATTGCTGCAAATAATGAATGATCTCAAAAGCAGATATGATTATACTACCGAAAAGTTATCCGAGTTGTTTGACAAGCGGGAATATGAGATAGATAATCTATTTAAACTTAATTTGTACAGCAGTTCCGATATTATCAAACTTTCAAAATATCAAATACCGTTTGAAACAGCTGAGCTTTTAACAGAGATAGAGAATGTATCGCTTAGGTCTAAAATTTTAGACAGGATCATATCAGAGAAGTTGAATTTTGAGAGTGCAAAAAGACTTGTAAAAAGTGTTGTTTTACCTTATAATGAAGATAGAGAAAACGAAAAGTTTATAATAAAGGATTTCAGAATATTTCATAACAGTATAAATAAAATCCTGCAAACTATGAAAAGATTTGGAATTGATCCTCTTGAGGAAGTTTTGGAAAATGACGATTATATTCGTTATACTATAAGAATACCCAAAAGGGTAAATAAATAAGCGTTCTCCCAATATCCATATACACATTTCTTCATACCTCTGCTTTCTGAAAGAAAGTACAGATGCCGAACAGTTTAACCGCTGTTCGGTTTTCTGTTTTATACAATTTCACAAATGTGAAATTTTGTTTTACAATACACTTCACATTTGTGAAATTCGTTCTAAGTTCAAAGCTCACAGTCTAAATAATCACTTAAACCAAAAAGTTTGGATTTAGAACTAAAAACTTTGGACTAACAAAAAATTCTAACTCCTCATACATAACACAAAAAAACTCCACTCTCCAAATTCCACACTCAAATAAACTGTTTCACGTGAAACAATCACCTGTTAAACACGAAATTAATGTAAAATCAAAAAAATATACTAAAACCCCTTTAAATTATTGCTGTAAGATGATATAATATAAAAAGTCAAAAACTATATTTGATAACTCTATCAATGGAAAGGAATTTGATAATGAGTAAAATTATAGCAATAGCCAATCAAAAGGGAGGCGTTGGTAAAACTACTACTTCTGTTAATCTTGCCGCAGGACTTGGCAAACTTGGAAAAAAATCTCTGCTGATAGATATTGACCCTCAGGGCAACGCAACAAGCGGAGTAGGGGTTGATAAGCGTGCTGTGAGATACAGTACATACGATATTTTTGTGGAGGGAATTGCAGGAAAGGACGTTGTCGTAAAGACGCAGTTTGAAAACCTCGATTTGCTGCCGTCAAGCCTTGATCTTGCCGCAGCAGAGCTTGAAATAGCCGACAGAAAACATCGTGAAGCAATTCTCAAAAACGCTGTTATCCCTTTGCGAGAAAAGTACGATTATATTATTATCGACTGTCCGCCGTCACTGGGTCTTATTACCGTAAATGCACTTTGTTTGTGCGATACGATCTTAGTTCCCATACAGTGTGAGTATTACGCACTTGAGGGTTTATCGCAGCTTATGAATACTGTAAGACGTGTAAAACGCTCCTATAACGAACATATTGATATAGAGGGTGTGCTGCTTACAATGTATGACGGCAGACTGAACCTTACGCAACAGGTAGTTGAGGAAGTAAAGAGATTTTTCCCGAGAAAGGTTTTCAATACTGTTATACCGAGAGCTGTACGACTTAGCGAAGCGCCGAGCTTTGGTACTCCTATTATGTATTATGATAGGGCAGGTAAGGGCAGCCTTGCTTATATGCAGCTTGCAAAAGAAATAGATAAGTAAAGAGGTGAGGTAATGGCGGCTAAAAAAAGCGGTCTTGGAAGAGGCCTGAGCGAGATATTTATGCAAAACGAGAGCGAGGACAGCAACAGTACGGTTACGCTGAAAATATCGGAGATAGAGCCTAACAAAAACCAGCCGAGAAGAGATTTTGAGCCTGAAGCTTTAAACGAGCTGTCGGAGTCTATTGCACAGCACGGCATTTTACAGCCGCTTGTTGTACGTCCGATATTTGGCGGAGGATATGAGATAGTTGCAGGCGAGAGAAGATTTCGTGCGGCAAGAATGGCAGGACTTACGGAAGTTCCTGTTGTTATAAGGGAGCTTACCGACGCTCAGACTATGGAGCTTGCTTTGATAGAAAATCTCCAGCGTGAGGATCTTACAGACCTTGAACTCGCAAAAGGTTACGAGTCGTTGATGAAAGAGTACGATATGACTCAGGAGCAGGTTGCAAGTACCGTTAATAAATCAAGATCTTCTGTTGCTAATACTTTGAGATTAATGAAACTCCCCGAAAGCGTAAAAACTATGCTTACTAACTCCGATATTACATCGGGACATGCGAGGGCACTATTATCACTTGAAAATGACGAGTTAATGGAGCAGGCGGCTCAGCAGATAGTTGAAAACAGCCTCTCTGTCCGAGAAACGGAAAAGCTTGTTTCACAAATGGTTAGATCAAGCGAAAATCCTGTTGAAGTCGTTGTAAAGGAGAAAAAAGACAGACGTCCTCAGTATTACCGTGAGGTGGAGTTGTCGCTGAGTGAAGCGTTCGGAAGAAAGGTTACCGTAAATCAAAAAAATAAAAATAACGGTACGCTTGTACTGGAGTTTTACGGCGAGGAAGATTTAAAGGAGCTTTTAAAGCGTTTTAAAGATGAAGATTAATAAAGGAGAGATATGACGTGATAGATATTAAATTTTTAAGAGAAAATCCCGATGTTGTAAAGGAAAATATAAAGAAGAAGTTTCAGGACAGCAAATTGCCGCTTGTTGACGAGGTAATCGAGCTTGATAACGAGAGAAGAGCTACTCAGCAGAAAGCAGACGCTCTCAGAGCCGACAGAAACAAGTATTCAAAGCAGATAGGCGCTTTAATGGGACAGGGCAAAAAAGATGAAGCAGAGCAGATGAAGCAGCTTGTTACAGAGAAGTCTGAGGAGCTTGCTCAGCTTGAAGCTATGGAAAACGAGATAGGCGAGAAAGTAAAGAAAATTATGATGACTATCCCGAACATCATAGATGACAGCGTTCCGATAGGTAAGGACGACAGCGAGAATGTCGAGGTACAGCGTTACGGAGATCCGTTTGTACCAGATTTTGAGATACCTTACCATACCGATATTATGGAAAAGCTTAACGGTATTGACCTTGACAGCGCAAGAAGAGTTGCAGGAAACGGTTTCTATTATCTTATGGGCGATATTGCAAGACTTCATTCTGCTGTAATCAGCTATGCAAGAGATTTTATGATAGACAGAGGTTTTACATACTGTGTACCGCCGTTTATGATAAGAAGCGATGTTGTAACAGGCGTTATGAGCTTTGCGGAAATGGACGCTATGATGTATAAAATTGAGGGCGAGGATCTCTACCTTATCGGTACAAGCGAACATTCTATGATAGGCAAGTTTATTGATACTATGATAAAGGAAGAGGAACTGCCTAAGACCTTGACGAGCTATTCGCCTTGTTTCAGAAAGGAAAAGGGTGCTCACGGTATAGAGGAGAGAGGTGTTTATCGTATCCACCAGTTCGAGAAACAAGAAATGATAGTTGTATGCAAGCCGGAGGACAGTATGATGTGGTTTGATAAGCTGTGGCAGAATACAGTTGATCTCTTCCGTTCGCTTGATATTCCTGTTCGTACACTTGAATGCTGTTCGGGCGACCTTGCCGATCTCAAAGTAAAGAGTATAGATGTAGAGGCGTGGTCACCTCGCCAGAAGAAATACTTCGAGGTAGGTTCGTGCTCAAATCTCGGTGACGCTCAGGCAAGACGTCTTAAAATCAGAGTAAATGCAGGTAAGAACAAGTATTTCGCACATACACTTAACAACACAGTAGTTGCACCGCCGAGAATGCTTATTGCGTTCCTTGAAAACAACCTCAACGAGGACGGCTCAATCAGAATACCCGAGGCTCTCAGACCTTATATGGGCGGTAAGGATTTAATTAAGTAAAAAGATAAAAAAACAACGGCAGTATGCGTTTTAGGCAGCTGCCGCTTTTTTGAATTAGGAGTTGGAAGTTGGGCGTTGTGAGTGTGGAGTTTGGAGTTAGGAGTTAGGAATTAGGAGTTGGGGGGTTGGGAGTTAGGAATTAGGAGTTAGGAGTTGGGAGTTGGGAGTGTGGAGTGTGGAGTTAGGAGTTAGAAATTAGGAGTTCAGACCGTGCAAAAACTAATAAACATATGAAATATTAAAATTAAAAATATTCCCTCCGTCCCTTCGCTTTGCTCAGTGCCCCCTCAAAGAGAGCGGCAAAAAAAGGTTTCCTCTTTGAGGGAGCTGTCATCGTAGCTAACTGAGGGAGTTTTATCAATTCGGATAAAGAATAGTATTAATTTTATGTAAATATACGTTTTTGCACAGTCTGAGTTGGAAGTTAGTAGTTAGGAACTGCTTTTGCTCAAAGACATGATAAAATTCTTATTTAACAATGGGGATAAATGATGATAAAAGCAATATTTTTTGATCTTGACGGAACTTTGCTTGACAGCAATAAGAATATTTTGGAAA
>CACWKD010000027.1 GCA_902761345.1 uncultured Ruminococcus sp.
ATCATTCAACATTACTTGAAAAGGGCGCAAGAAGAGTATCCCCCCTATTTATTCCTAAAATGATAGTTAATATCGCAGCAGGAAATATCGCTATAAAATACAAGGCTCACGGAGTAAATATGAGTGTTTCGACAGCTTGTGCAACAGGCGCTACTGCAATCGGCGAGGCTTACAGAGCAATTAAACACGGTTACGCAGACGCTATTATCTGCGGAGGCAGCGAAGCTACTATCAATCCTCTTGCAGCGGCAGGCTTTGGAAATATGAAAGCCCTTTCAACTGCCGAAACAAGAGAAACTGCATCTATACCGTTTGACAAAAGACGTTCGGGCTTTGTTCTCGGAGAGGGCGGCGCTGCTCTTATTCTTGAAGAGTATGAACACGCTAAAGCAAGAGGAGCAAAGATTTATGCAGAGGTTGCAGGATACGGTTCAACCTGCGACGCATTCCATATTACTTCACCCGATCCCGACGCTGTATTTACAGCAAATGCTGTAAGAGAAACTATGAAGGATCTTCCGGAAGTTGACGCTGATAAAATATATATCAACGCACACGGAACAAGCACCCACCTTAATGATCTTACCGAAACAAAGACCTTCAAGAATGTTTTCGGCGAGGACGCTTACAAACTTCATATCAGCTCCACAAAATCTATGACAGGACATATGCTCGGAGCGGCAGGTGCAATTGAAGCTATTACGGCTATCAACGCTCTCAGAACAGGTATTGTACCGCCTACTATCAACTATGTTGAGCCTGATGAAGAATGTGATCTTAACTATACGCCAAACACAGCGGTTGAAACACCGATCGAGCTTGCACTTTCTACAAATCTTGGTTTCGGCGGACATAATGCGTGTCTTGCGTTTACTGCTGTAAAATAAGAGGTAATTAGTATGAATATAGAAGAAATCAAAAAGATTATCCCCCACCGTGACAATATGCTTCTCATAGACGAGGCTGAGGTTAAAGACGGTGTGGCTTACGGTAAGAAGCACATCACGGGAGATGAGTTTTTCCTTAAAGGACATTTCCCCGGAAACCCTGTTGTACCGGGAGTTATTCTCTGTGAGATAATGGCTCAATCAAGCTGTGTGCTGCTTGCAGATGTTGCAGACGGCGCAACACCATACTTTACAGGACTTGACAAGGTAAAGTTTAAGAACAAGGTTCTTCCGGGTGATACAATAGAAACAGAATGCAAAATAACTAAGGTCAAAGCGCCGTTTTATTTTGCAGAAGGCAAGGCTTTTGTTGAGGGTAAACTCTGCGTATCCGCTCAGTTCTCTTTTGCCCTTATAAAATAATCTATTTATAGTGAAGAGCAGTTTATAAAAAATACCTGCTCTTCGCTGTTGTGTTTAAAAATCTAAATGAAAACAGAGGAAGTATTATGGCTAATATTTTTACTAATATTACAAATTTTATTCAGAGTACAAGCCAAATGCCCGATGTTGAAGCCCTTATCAGAAAAACCGAAAACGTAACCCTCGTATGCAAGGGCTGTAACAACGAGGCAAGTAAACACCAGTTACTCAGAAACCATATGATTTGTCCGCAGTGCGGAAAGTATTTCAGACTTGGCGGAAAAGAAAGGATCAGACTTCTCGCCGACAGAAAATCATATACGGATATGTTTGATAAATTTGAAAGCGTAGATTTTCTTGAATTTCCGGGATATGCAGAAAAACTTGAAAAATCAAAGAAATCTACATCTGAAAAGGACGCTGTTACAGTGGGTACTGCAAGACTTGGCGGAAACGAATTTGCTTATTTTGTAATGGACTCCCGCTTTATGATGGCAAGTATGGGATCTGTACTCGGTGAAAAAATAACATCTATTTTTGAGTACGCAACAGAACACAGTCTGCCTGTTATAGGTTTTACTGCGTCAGGCGGTGCAAGAATGCAGGAGGGTATCATTTCTCTTATGCAGATGGCTAAAGTCAGCGGCGCTGTAAAACGTCACTCGAATGAAGGCAACCTTTACATTACCGTACTTACAGACCCTACTACGGGAGGCTGTACGGCAAGCTTTGCTATGCAGGGAGATATTATTCTTGCAGAGCCTAAGGCACTTGTTGGTTTTGCAGGAAGGCGTGTTGTTGAGCAGACAACCAAATCAAAACTTCCGGATAATTTCCAGAGTGCGGAATTTTTATTGGAGCACGGTTTTGTAGACGCTATTATTCCGAGAGAAAAGCTCAGAGAAACACTCATTAACATTCTTAATATCCATTCCGTAAAGGGGGGTAAAGCATGACGCCGTACGAAAAACTGAAAACAGCAAGAGCAAGCACACGTCCTACGGGAAGTGCTTATGTAAATCAAATCTTTAAGAACATCATAGAGTTTCACGGTGATCGCCGCTACGGTGATGACGCTGCTATTTACAGCGGTATAGGTTATCTTGACGACGATATTCCTGCTACATTTATTGCCATTGATAAAGGTACGGATCTCCAGTCAAGAATACAGAAAAACTTCGGCTGCCCGAAACCGGAAGGTTATCGCAAGGCTTTAAGACTTATGAAACAAGCTGAAAAATTCCACCGTCCTGTAATCTGCTTTGTTGATACATTAGGCGCTTTTTGTGGTGCCGAAGCTGAGGAAAGAGGTCAGGGTCAGGCAATTGCCGAAAACATTCTTGAAATGATGGGTCTTAATACACCTGTTATCACTATCGTTATAGGTGAGGGCGGTTCAGGCGGCGCTTTGGCACTTGCGACTGCCGATAAAGTCTATATGCTTGAAAACGCTGTATATTCGGTTATCTCCCCCGAGGGTTGCGCAAGTATTCTTTGGAAAGACAGCGGAAAGGTAGCAGACGCAGCAGCTTGCCTGAAAATCACAGCGTCAGATATGAGAGAGTTCAAGGTTATTGAGGGAATAATTACAGAAGATTTCGATCACTTTGACAAGATGTGCGACTCAATCAGACATCAGCTTAAAAAGGATCTGAAAGAGTTACTCTCTCAGCCAAAATCCAAGCTTACCGACAACAGATACCACCGTTTCAGAAGAATAGGATTTTTTAACACAGAAGAATAATATATAAAAAAGATGAACAGTACCATATTTAAGGTTCTGTTCATCATTTTTTACTTGTTATATTCTGTCAATAGTCAATCGTTTAATTAAGGTTTGAATATATTTTCTATGACTTCTTTTCCAACCATCATCATGAAATCTCTTTCATTTACATAATCGGTAAAGGCAAGTGCAATTATTTTATTCATTTCATCATCAATAACATTCGATTCGGAAATCATTTTAAATGCCAGTCTTTGGTGATATGGTAAACTAATATAACCATCGGGGTGCTCTTCAAACTGCTTCAAAAACGGTGTCAGAAATGTACGCTCCTGCTCACCTATTAAGGGTTTTGACGAATTATCCAAATCTATAAGAAAGAACGACATAGCAACCGGCAACGGAATCTCAATGTCTTCTTTCTCATTATCCCAATCACACAAATACGAACCAAGAAATCTGATTTTTTCTGTCAGTAATTTTCTGTACTGCAAATTTAATATTTTTTCAAATGTCATATCATTTTCCTTGTATTAAACTGTCAAACGATTAATTACTCACCGAAATATCTCTTCAAAAGTCCTGCAAAACCTGCGCCGTGTCTTGCCTCGTCCTTTGCCATTTCGTGAACAGTATCATGGATAGCGTCATATCCGAGCTGCTTTACTCTCTTTGCAAGCTCAAACTTACCTGCACAAGCACCTGCTTCTGCGTCTGCTCTCATCTGGAGATTTTTCTTTGTATCCGGTGTAACTACCTCGCCCAGAAGCTCTGCAAACTTAGCTGCGTGCTCTGCCTCTTCAAAAGCGTACTTTGTGAAAGCAGCTGCGATCTCGGGATAACCCTCTCTGTCTGCTGCTCTTGCCATTGCAAGATACATACCAACTTCGCTGCACTCGCCGTTGAAGTTAGATACTAACTCCTGATACACATCGTCCTCTACCTTGCCCTTAGCACCCTCACCGATAATATGTACTGTTGCATAGGACATCTCGCCCTCTACCTTATTAAACTTCTCTGCAGGAGCTTTACAGATTGGACAGACCTCGGGAGCCTTATCGCCCTCATAAACATAACCGCATACTGTGCATACATACTTTGCCATAAAAAATTCCTCCATTTTATTATAATAATATTTTATATAAACTCAAGTGAGCTTCTATACATTATCAGTATCATTTTTTGTACATTCTTCGCAGCACCCATAATAAATAAGACTTGTTATCTCTATCTTCCCTACTCCTCTGATCCTTTTTATGTTTGCCTGTTCGGGAAGAAGAAATTTTGCAGGAAGATCGTATATCTTACCGCATAATCTGCATATAAAATGCGGGTGCGGCGTCATTATTGCGTCATAATGTTCCGAACCTTCTATTACAGCTACCGATCTTATAGCTCCGTTTTCCTCCAGAAGTTTAAGATTACGATATACAGTACCTAAACTTAAATCGGGATAATCGGGTTTCAGCATTGTGTATATCCATTCTGCACTCGGATGCTCAGATGTGGAAAGCATAAGATCATATATAGCCTGTCGTTTGCGTGAGTAGTTTTGAATTCTCATATTCACCACCCCCTTTTCGCCCCTTGAAACTTAGAGTGAAGCTGTAACAAATATTAAATTTTAAAAATAAAATATAATCTTTTAATAATAAAAAAATATAATCCACAAATTTATTATGAATTAGAAATAACAAATTAATAATTATTATCTTTATTGTTATTATAACTCATATCCTCATATTTGTAAAGAATTTTTTTCATTTTATTCTTTATTATCAACACATTATAGTATATTATGAGGATTAACTGTTTCCGCCTCGCTCAATGACACAAGCTTGTTTTTTAGTTTACCGCACTCCGTATATATTCTCTCCATATCTTTATACTCTGCCAAACGTTTTATTATTTCAATGCTATTGTCTATATCATCTGCGTCACTGTGGTATAGAAATATCTCTAACATATTTTTTCTGCCGTTCCATATTTCTTTCATTCGGTCACAGTATTCCTCTATTTTTTCATAATCATCGCAAACTTCTATCTGCTGAGTTATCTTTAATAGCTCCTCTGATGTACTTTGACACAAATAGTATTCAGTGTACGATAATGTCAATATTATGCCCACAAGTGCAAAAGCTGCCCATACTCTTGTCATAAATTATCACTCCGCTTTACTATTTTATAGCTGCCCTGTTCATTCATAGTCATTATAAAAACTTCATCAATATTATATTTTTGTTTCTCGATGATCTTCTGTATTTTTTCTTTTGTTGTACCGCACAGGCTTACTCCAAAATCCGATACTCTACCGTCACTTACAACTACTGTTTCTATTCCGCTGCTGTCAGGCTTTATATTCAGGTCTTTTAAAGTTGGAGTATCACACTCAGGCTTTTTCATAACACTCATCTGCCCGTTAGTTTCTACAATAGCATATAAAACATCCTCGAGCGAAAATATATCCTGCTGTCGAAGCGATTCGGACAATTCGTCTACGCTCATTCTCAATCTTTTAAGTTCATTCTGTTCAACTTTTCCTTTGTTTATTACTACGATAGGACTTCCGCTGATCAGCTTTCTAAAAAACGGGCTTTTTATCATTACCGCAGACAACAGCAGTTCGCATACTACCAGTACTGTCATTGGGATCACACCCCCTAAAAGCGGCTTTGATGTGTTTTCCACAGCAATTGACGCTATATCCGAAATAAGCATTGTCACAACAAGCTCACTTGTTTGCAGTTCGCTTATCTGCCTTTTCCCCATTAATCTAACCGCTACTATTATAGAAGTATATAGAATTACCGTTCTGATTATAGATATAAACATTAATATCACCGTTATTATTTTGACGGATTTTGAGATAAATATACTGTATACTACCACTTCATTTCTTTGATTTTAGGAATATAAATTCTTTTATAAAATATTCCAATCAATCTCAGTCGTTATATACTACTTTATGTACTATTTACAGTGTCCTATTTTTTTAACTCATTCTTTTAAATTTTATCTGAATTTACTTTTTTACGGTTGTAATTTTTCCATAATGTGATGTATAATATACTTATTACTTAGATTTCATCATTTACACGGAGGGAATTATGAAAACATATATCCGTAAATCGTTAAGCATTATTTTATTGATGTTGATCGTAATCTTCTCTTTATCTGTAAATTTCACCTCTTTCGCAGAAGAAAATCCCGTTTATGTTCTCGGTGATGTAAATTTCGACGGTATTGCTAATCTAAAGGACGCGTCATATATTCAGAGAAGCAGCGTTGGGTTGGAAGAATTAGACGACAAACAGGCTGTCATCGGTGATGTTGACGGCGATTACTTCTGTACTTTGAGTGACGCTTATATAATACAAAAATTCTCTCTTGATGTTGCTATGGAGTATCCCGCAAACTCTGACGGTTACAGAATAGGCGATATTATTACAAATTTGCCAAAGAGAGATACAGATAATACCGATACGTCCTCAGATATTTCCGATACCGATACAAAATCTGACAAAGATAAAGACCCTGTTGTTTTACCTTTATATGAAATACAATTCGATCTAAACGGCAATTTTGAACGTGAGGACGTTTTCCCCGAAAACTGGACACCTTACGATGACCGTGTAAATATATACGCAGAACCGATTACAGGTATTAACGGTTCGACCTCTTTAAAAATATACAACAGAACGAGCAGCGTAAGCCGAATTACAAACGAACTCACAGGCTTTGAACCACTCGAAGAATATAAACTTACAGGAAAAATAAGAGGTATCAATATTGAAGCAGAAGCACATCAGGACGGTGCGTTTATAGATGTAGGAAGTATTCTGGGAGGTAACTACTACTTAGGATATCTTGATGACGGTATTACAAAAAATCAGGGCAGAGGTTATATGATCGACCCTATAAACAACTGGCAGAAGGGTACATTTGACTGGGTAGAGGTAACCTGTTACTTTATAGCAGACAGCAAAGGCAGAGCTGATATTGTATGCGGATTACAAGGTAAAGGAACTGCATACTTTGACGACCTTAATATTGAAAAGGTTGACTATGACAGCGAACCAACGGACAAAGTAAAATTTGAGGGTAAACATACAGGTATAATCGTTTATAAGGAAGATATTAAGGATCTGGACGTAAGCAAAATATACGAATGGATAGACGAACTCGACTTTGCATACGAACTTATGTTCGAGCTTATGGGAGGTGTTCCCTACTATGGAGATAAAATTTACTATCTCTCATCTGATGAACCTTATGTTACTCAGTATCAGGCGTTGGGATCAGTAAACCCAATAAAGTGGACGCATAAATATATGGCAAATTCATGCAGGGCAAGGTGTACCGAAAACAGAAAGACTCGAGTAGCTTTCCATGAAATGGGACACAATTTCGACAGCTTGTATCCGTGGTCTTTCAACTCCGAGGCAACAGCAGAGTATAAGGCTGCATATATTATTTCTATGTTTACAGAGGGAACTGTCGATCCCAGAGGCACAACCACTATATACCCTGTTACCGAGTATATAGACTACATTAAATCAAACGGCAGCATTTCATACGAAAAAACAATTGCTGCCCGAGATAGTCAATACTCCCTTGACGCATTAAACTACATAATGTTTCGAACATCTCAAACAGTGGGCTGGGATACTGCTGCGGCAGCGTTCCATAAGCTCAGTGAAAATTACGACACCAAATACACATTGAATTTTGGTAAATTTATGTATTGGCTCATGACTTTACAAAACACATACAACGAACTTCACTCGGACAGCACAGGACGTGAAATATATGACTCATTTCCCGACGGCGAACTTGATTACCTTAAAAATCTGATAATAAACAACAATTCGGGATACAAACCCGAACAGGATATTTTTGCTGTACAATTTAAAGACCTAAACGGTAATAACATTGGCTTTGAGTTTGTTCCGTACGGTTTGTCCACAAACGCACCCGAACTGCCTGTATCGGAAGAGTACGGCAACGCATTAGGCTGGTCAACTGACATCGATTATATAACGTCTGATATTATAGTAACCCCAATTTATGAAAATCTTAACACTGCCGCTTATATCAGCATAAAAAACGAACAGGAACACTCAGACGAAACTACCGCCGCTCAAGGCAACTATATTACAGCCACAGTCACTGATCCTTTCGGTAAAGATACGCAGCACAGAATCATCTGCAAAACATCGGGCAATACAGTCTATGACAGCGGATATACTCACAGTGCAATGCAAAGATTTATGCTTACTAAAAGCGGCTATACGGAAATATACGGATTTGTAAAAAGCTCGGACGGAACTGAAATTATGACAAATATATGCACCCTCCAAACAGAAAAAGCTGTCACTATCTATTATGCAGGGTTTACAAATCCAAATATTCTTTATGAGGTCAACGGAGAATGGACAGATTTACAAGGTACTGCTATGAATAAAACTGATGATTTCATTGGTTACACTCATAAATATACGATTTTACTTAATAACAGTACAAGTATTACAGCATGCTTTAACGACGGCAAAGGAAATACAGATAATAACGAAGAGAAAAACTACTCTGTTCAACAGGGCATTTACGGCATTAAAAACGGAACTGTTACTCAGCTTATAAAATAGTTTTACTCCCCTCGCATTTATAGCGGAGGGGAGTTTTTCTTTAAAGAATAATACAAATAAGACCGTTACAGCCGTCATTGATAATTCGCTCTATCGTTTCATTAAGTCTTGCTCGTGCGTCGGCAGGCATTCGGCACAGCTTATTATGCATACCCTCGTTAACAAGTTCATGCAAGTTCTTTCTCCTCGGATTGCTGCTCAGATCCGACTATCGGAGTAACCTCTGTATTAATATTCGTTCTGAGCATATGAATAGACGGCGCAGACGCTCTGAGCTTAATACCGTACTTTGTACCCTGCTTGATGATTTGCGGTTCTTCAAGAGTAAGTTCCTCTTTAGACGGCATAACTATACCGTAGCCTGTTTCCATTACGTCATCATAAGCAGACTTTATCTTGTCAAACTCGGTTTTCATACTTGTAAGATCTACTACTGTTTTCAGCATATCCGCCTCGTCCTCTATATCCATACCTGTCTGCTCTGAAAGGACTTTCCAGAATAAGCCTTTTCCAAGAGATAACGTGACCTTTGCTGTACCGCTTCCAAGATCTATACTCTCTATGTCTGCCTTGTCTATATACTCACAGCCGCGCATACCGCTGCACGCACCGCTTATATCTCTCAGCCTGACTATCTCTCTTGAACTGTCGCCTATCGCTCCGATAACACTGTTTCTCAGCCAATGATTTTTCTCAAGCGATGTTATCCACTTGGGAACATCAACACCTATCTCTTTTACAGGGAACTCAAACAAAAGCTGAGCAAGTATTCGCTTGATCTCATTCTCATCAAGCTCCAAGCAATTCACAGGTACAACAGGTATTGCGTACTTCTCACTTAGCCTTTCCGCAAGCGCCTTTGCCTCACGTTTTTCAGGCTCGGTACAGTTGAGGAGCATTACAAACGGCTTATCAATACTCTTAAGCTCGCTTACAACTCTCTGCTCTGCCTCTTCATACTCATCTCGTGGAATATCTGTAATAGATCCGTCTGTCGTAATTACTATGCCAACAGTAGAGTGATCTGTAATTACCTTTTGCGTACCTATCTCTGCCGCCATATTAAAAGGTATCTCCTCATCATACCATGGCGTCTTTACCATTCTCGGCTGTTCGTTTTCTATGTATCCCAATGCGCTCGGAACAATATAGCCTACACAGTCGATCATTCTCACACGAAATGACACATTATCCTCAAGTCGTACCTCAACAGAATCCTCGGGAATAAACTTCGGTTCAGTAGTCATTATTGTGCGTCCTGCCGATGACTGCGGTAATTCGTCCACCGCACGCTTGCGTTGATTTTCATCGGGTATATTTGGGATAACAAGCGTATCCATAAATCTTTTTATAAAAGTCGATTTGCCTGTTCTTACCCCTCCTACTACACCTAAATAGATCTGCCCTCCTGTTCGTTTAGAGATGTCTTGATAAATATTTCTCTCTTCCAACTCTGTAACCTCCGTCTTTAAACATTTTCTGATTTGTACAATTCTATGTTAAAAGATAAAGATATATTACAGTTTTTTAGAGTTAATAGTTTATTCGTAAAAACCGGGAGTTTTTTTCTTAACAAAGTATACAAAAAATCCTATACATATAAGCATTGACAAAACCGAACCCAGCGGCGCTGCCCAACCCATCGGGTACAATGTATCGGGAAACATCATACTCGCAAAATATGCTCCGGGTATTCTTATTGCTATTATTGAAATAATATTATGCAAAAACGACACGCCCGATTTACCTGCACCGCAGAAATAACCGCTAAAGCAGAAATGTACTGCCGCAAACATACAGTCAAACGAATACGACT
The DNA here is from genome assembly GCA_902761345.1 of uncultured Ruminococcus sp. GTDB lineage: Bacteria > Bacillota > Clostridia > Oscillospirales > Acutalibacteraceae > RUG592. The sequence continues at coordinate 10,498 of CACWKD010000027.1, forward strand.
TTAAATACTGTGAGCCTGCAATTATTACCGCACTGTCCTTTGTGAATAATCCTATTAGAGTATGAGGAAAAAATCCGCAGTACAACGCACATACCGCTCCCCATACTACTGTAACCGTCAAGCCTATTTTGAGCGATTTAACAGCTCTTTTAACCTGCTGCGCTCCTATATTCTGAGCTGTAACAGCAGATATTGCAGACAAAAACGCGCTCGGAACAAGAAACATAAAGCCAATAAGCTTTTCTGTTATACCTACGCTCGTAGAGGCTATAAGTCCACGTCTGTTTGCTATTATCATTATTATTGTAAAAGCTATCTGAATAAGCCCGTCCTGCAAAGCGATCGGCACACCTACCGAAAGAACCTTTGACATTACATTTGAGTTCAGATGTATCTCTTGTTTTTTGGGGATATATTCGTTAGGTATTTTCTTTATAAATACAAGAGAAACTAAAACGCTTGCTGCCTGACCGCACACCGTTGCCAATGCCGCACCAAAAGCTCCCATTGAAAAAGCTCCGACAAAAAGAAAATCAAGAACTATATTTATAATGCAGGCAGCCGCAACAAAATACATCGGACGTTTCGAATCGCCTAACCCTCTGTATATACTGCTGATTACATTATATGCAGTAATAAACGGTACACCCGCAAAACACATAGTTATATATGAAGTTGTTTCGGCTATTGCTTCCTTTGGCGTCATCATTACAGTTACTATACTCTGTCTGAAAATCAAGAGCAGCAGCGTCAAGAAAAAGCCAAATAACACAAAAAACACTGCCGATGTTCCTATTACTTTGCGTACTCTTTTGCTGTCATCTGCACCCACAGCATATCCTATATTAACAGTTGCTCCCATAGCCATACCTACTATGATAACCGTTATCATATGAGTTATTTGACTTCCTATCGAAACAGCAGACGTGGTTTCCGAGGTGTTATATATACCCACTACAAACAAATCGGCAAGACCGTACAGCGTCTGCATAAAATACGAAAGCAGATACGGCATAACAAAGTTTATAAGAGTTTTTCCGACACTCCCTGTTGTAAGATTATTATTTTTGCTCATTGTGCGTCCTTTCTCTTACATTCACTCCAGCTCTATTGCAAGCACTCCGTATTTTCTTTGCTGTTCCTTAGTATAATACTTTTCCATATCGGAGGGGTCTGCATTTTGTAAATTTTCGCAATTGTAGCCGCACTTATCAAGAGGCAAAGTTTCGTATAGTGTAGTGAAGCTGTCAAACCTGTGTAATCCCTTTACTTTTTTTATTAAACTCTCCTGTCCGTTGTCCGTTACGGTAAACTTTATTGTATCGCCTATTCTCAGCTTTTGCCTTTTTTCATCGTAAAGTCTTAATTCATAAATCTTCTCACCGCATTTTATCATTTCAAACGGATTGCGGTTAAGTTTCATTTCATGCTGCATAAAAAACCTCATTACACAAATTTATTAAGCTTTTCGTTGTACTCGTAGTTTACAGCAGACAACACTGTACGTATCTCCTGTTCATCTGCCGATAACGACTTGCAAAGGTCTGTAAGGCTGTCGTAATTATCCCTCAACTGAGTGTTAATATATGATAAAAGTATTATCGGATCTTTAGGTAATGCCACATTTATTCCTCCTCATAATAATAATCCAAAAAGCTGTGACGCTCTCCCTTTGTTTTAAATCCGGGAAAAGTATCGAGATGTACACAGTGTATACTGTTAAAAATACTCTTCTCGATATTTGGGTTAGTTTTTTTCAGTTCGGCAATCAGGTGCTTTACCTCCTGCCGCTTGCTTGCCCCTATTCCGTCCTCGGAATTTGTATATTCCTCAGTAAATCGACAGGCACACTGCAAAAACTCCAGGTTATTATAATTTCTCCAAGAGATTATGTCACGCTCATTTACGCAGTAAAGCGGTCTTATCAGCTCCATACCCTCGTAATTCGTGCTGTGCAGCTTAGGCATCATTCCTTGCAGCTGCGCTCCGTAAAACATAGCCATAACGGTAGTTTCTATTACATCGGAATAATGATGACCAAGTGCAATTTTATTGCAGCCAAGTTCTCTCGCTTTGCTGTACAGATGACCTCTTCTCATTTTTGCACAGAGATAGCAGGGATACCCGCTTACCTTATTTGTAACATCAAATATATCGCTCTCAAATACTGTGATCGGTATCTCTAAAAGTCGTGCGTTATACTCGATAAGTTCACGATTTCTTTTATTATACCCGGGATCCATTACTAAGAATTCAAGGTCAAAAGGTACTTCGCTGTATCTTTTGAGCATCTGCATAAGCTTTGCCATCAGCATAGAATCCTTACCGCCCGAGATACACACTGCTATCTTATCACCCTTCTGTACAAGCTCATATCTCTTGACTGCCGCAATAAAAGCGTTCCATATCTCCTTGCGGTATTTTTTATTTATACTCCGTTCTACTTTTTCACACTCCGAGAGTGTCCTTGACATAATTTCAGCTCCTTTTCTTGAGAAGACTGTCTTTTGTAAGCCACAGTTTCTGAGAGAGATCCACATAATAAGTATGCGGATTTTCAAAACGCTTTACTTCGTCCCACAAAGTGTCAAGCTGCTGTGCGCAATACTCCTTTATATAACTAATGTCGGGAGATGTATATACCTGTCTGCCTTTATCAAAAAGCTGTACTCTGATTCGCTGCGCACGGAAGTTTTCCACAGTCTTTCGTTTCCATGTGAACTGAGGGTCAAATATCTCATAAGGTCTGTTGTCGTTTATTACCTCATCATTCATTGTCAAAACGTCTGCAATTGCCTTTCCCGTATCACGGTCAAATAATCTCCAAAGTTCTTTAAAGCACGGAGTAGTGATCTTGGCAACATTTTCGCTTATCTTTATTTTGGGAATGATAACACCGTTATCCTCCAGAGCTACAAGCTTATACACACCGCCGAAAACAGGTTCGCTTGATGACGTAATAAGTCTTTCACCTACTCCAAACGAATCAACACAAGCACCCTGAGCGAGCATAGACTCAATTGTATTTTCATCAAGTGAGTTTGAAACACATATTTTACAATCGGGATAGCCTGCTTCGTCAAGCATTTTTCTTGCTTTCTTTGACAAATAAGTAATATCTCCGCTGTCTATCCTTATTCCGGCAGGACGGTATCCCTGTGGTTTCAGCACTTCGTCAAACACCTTTATTGCATTTGGAATACCGGATTTCAGCACATTGAAAGTATCCACAAGCAGCGTACAGCTTTGAGGATATATTTCTGCATATGCCTTAAATGCTTCATACTCATTATCAAACATCTGTACCCAGCTATGCGCCATTGTTCCAAGAGCAGGAACTCCAAAATCTCTATCCACACTTGTGCAGGCAGTACCCGAACAGCCGCCTATATAAGCAGCTCTCGCTCCCAGCATAGCTCCGTCATATCCTTGTGCTCTGCGTGAGCCAAACTCCATTACAGCACGTCCTTTTGCCGCACGGACAATTCTGTTAGCTTTTGTTGCAATCAAACTCTGATGATTTATCGACAAAAGAACCATTGTTTCAATAAACTGAGCCTGAATTACCGGGCCTCTTACCGTAACTATCGGCTCATTCGGGAATATAGGCATACCTTCCGGAACTGCCCATACATCGCACGCAAACTCGAATGTACGAAGATACTCAAGAAACTCCTCGCTGAATATCTTCTTTGAACGCAGAAAATCAATATCCTCATCGGTGAACTTTAACTCAGAGAGATACTGTATGAGCTGCTCAACACCTGCCATAATAGCATAGCCGCCGTTATCGGGTATTCTTCTGAAAAACATATCAAAGTATGCTGTCTTATCCTGCAAACCCTTTTCAAAATATCCACCCGACATAGTAAGCTCATAAAAATCGGTTAACATAGTAAGATTTCTGTTTGAAACTGCCATTTTTTGTCACTCGCCTTTCTATTTCAAAAAAATTATAGATTATTATAATTCTACTTAGTAGAACTTTTACACTTTAGTTTGTGATATTTTTATAAATCGCACAAATAATCAGTAACTGTTATTATTTTTATAATATTAGCTGCATTTTATTGAATTATCATTGAAATCATATAAGCATAATTATCAAAAACAAACAAAAATACAAATAATTTTTTTAGTTTAGTTATACTTGATTTTTTTTGATTTAACCTATATAATATAATAAAATATGTGAATGAGAATTATAAAAAAGAAAATATGCGTTAAAGGAGATGTGGCTATGAGATTGCGTAAACAGGCGTTGGGTAACCGTAATTTAGTAGGTGCAAAAGTAGAAACGGCACGCAAGAAGAAGGGCATGAAGCAGAAGGAGTTGCTTGCACAACTTCAGGTAAGAGGAGTCGATATGAACGCATCAGGCTTATCAAAGCTTGAAGGTCAGATCAGATTCGTCACAGACATCGAACTCGCAGCACTTGCCGACATTCTGGAAGTATCTGTTGATTATCTTTTGGGCAGAGAAATTAAGGAACTCAGGTAAAGAAACGAGATTGCAGGTCGGAGAAATTCGGTCTGCTTTTTCTTTTGTTACCTTTTGTCTTTATATCGGAATTTCCAGTCGTTTACCCTGTCACCTTTTACCATATAACTGTTAGCCGCAAGTAACGCAAGAGGAGTATCACAATACGCATCGGAATAAAAACTATCTATATCTGCGTTACCGTACTTTTCTCTAAATCTGCGTACTTTTTCCTTACCGTGGCAGTTTATTCCTGTATATTTACCTGTTTTAGGGTCAACCTTTGAAGCCATCATACAGCCTACCCCAAGCTTTGTACATATCGGTTCAAGCAAGAATTCAGGAGAAGCAGAGATAATAACGTCATCTGCTTTTTTTTGCTGCATATAAAAAGGTTTTATCTTGTTGCTATGACTGTCCCAAAAATCAGGCAGATCCTTTTCAATATCCACCTCATGAAGAAATTCATACATAACCTCTTTAAATTGAGTTTTTGTATTTATTCTAAGCAGATATTTAATAAATGCCCAGGCAGTTTTCGGAAAATGCTTTGCAACAGAGGGGTGTCGTTTCAGACAAAACAAATAAAAATCCGAAGTACTATCGCTGTAATAAATAGTTTTATCAAAATCATAAACGTTAATAATAATCACCTTTTTCTTAGACCAACTGTATAAGATATCCTTTAAGCACTATTAGATTTTCTCTAACAAACACACAGCGTGTGCAGAGATACCTTCCATACGTCCCGTAAATCCCAGGTTTTCTTCTGTTGTAGCTTTTACATTAACACAGTCGTCGTCAATTTTGCAAACTTTAGCAACATTTTTCTTCATTTGTAGAATATATGGCTTTAACTTTGGTTTCTGTGCAATAACAGTTGCATCAATATTTGAAATATAGTAACCTTTTTCACTGATTTTTCGGCACACCTCAGACAACAGTAACATACTGTCAGCACCTTTATACGCAGGATCTGTATCCGGAAAAAGTCCTCCAATATCCCCCAACGCAGCCGCACCAAGCAGTGCGTCCATAATCGCATGAACAAGAACATCTGCATCAGAATGACCTAAAAGTCCCAATGAATATGGTATCTCAACTCCGCCAAGAATAAGCTTTCTGCCTTCAACAAGTTTATGAACATCATAACCATGCCCTACTCTCATACATCGCCACCTCTTTTCATTAATACTTTTACTATGTCAATATCTTCCGGAGTTGTAATTTTGATATTTGTATAGTGTCCTTCTGTAATATGAACAACTCCTCCGACAGATTCGATCAGCTGGCAATCATCGGTATAATCATTTTTTTCACTTGCAGCTTTATCATAAGCCTGCAAATATTTATTTTTATAAAACACCTGCGGCGTCTGTACTGCAAATAATTCATTTCTTTTGGGAGTATCAACTACTATTCCATTTTTAACAATCTTAACAGTATCTTTAACAGGAACAGCCAAAGCAGAAGCCCCATATTTTACCGCATCTGAAATTACGTTCAGTATATCAGAGGTATCGATCAAAGGTCTTGCACCGTCATGTATTGCAATGATCTCACAGCTATCGTTTGAAGCTTTAACGCCATTATAGACCGACTGCTGACGTGCCGCACCGCCCTCGACAATAATAATATCTTTACCTAAAAGATCTTGGTAAAACCTTTCATCGCCATTTGGACAAACAACTATTATTTCATCGAATAAGTCACATTTCCTAAACTTATCGACAGTATTCTCAATTACTGTTTTATCATCGAGGAACATCAGCTGTTTACTGATAGTAGACTTCATTCTTGACGAACTGCCTGCGGAAACAATTATTACCGAGATGAATTTTCCGTCAAACATATAATCACCTACCCGAATAATCCTTTAATAAAATAAGCGACCGTACCAACACCAGCCACACATAAATAAACAAGTACAGCAAATCCAATTATAGATAAAGCTCTGACAATATTTCTCTTAACAGGTGAAAGTTCTTCCCATTGCGGTTCGTCCGGTAAATCAATCTTATCATAATAATCAGGCTGTTCCATAGCATTTACGGCAACAAGACTATCAATAGATTTCTTTAGAAAACAAATCGGAACATAAAAAATATGATCGCCTGTTACTGAACCAAAAAGCATCTGCACTTTATTTGTCATAACATCAGAATATGGCACTCCCGATTTTGCTAATACGGAATCAATTTTAACCGAGTTAGTTTCATCTGTACGCAGTAATTCACATGGAGCGTCCAAAGAAACATTTTCAATAAGCTTTTTACCACATGAACAGTTTACATCATCTGTAAATTTTATTTGTTTGCATTTTTTACAGTATTTCATATTTATTTTCCTAATCAATAAGATATAGATCGGAATATGAAGCTATTCCATCTTTTTTATTTGTAAGTGACAAATTTTCTATTTTTGCGTATTCAAAGTAAGCAAAATCATTAGGTGTATAAGAGCACTTCCAAAAAAGAGGTATCTCATCATAAATCGGGATACACTTAATTGTCAGACATTCCATACGAGATTGCAGCTCACGGCCGTTTGACGCTTCCGTACTAAATGGACTTTCATTCCTATCATAAACATACCAATTTCCCAAACGAGCCATACATTTTTCACAATGATTTGCAAAAACTACTCTCTTCTTTGATTTTGAATATTGATTTTTCACATTATAGTTACTTTCTATATATCGAAGCATTGCAGGCGGAATATATTTAATTTTATCAGTGTACGCCAACCTGAACAATGAATGAGTAGTTATAAACTCGTGACTATACTCTGTAATTACCTTTCCTTCATGAGCAAACAATCTTACAAAATTGTTTAGACCAAGTCCGAATACCTTAGTTAGTGCACCACACCTCCAACACCGCATTTTGCCGTCAATAATAAATAACTCGTCCATAGCAACTATAACCGAACTGTTTCCATTAAAAAGCCATTGAGAGTATTTATCATAATGTTCACATGAGCAATTGACATACCATTTTTTTGCACCGGGATTCCACTTTGCCCCTAATTTTTTTGCTTCTTCTTTTTGACTGTACGGTACATAAAGATAAAGGCTCATCGTATGTCACCACCTTTAGCAAATAAATAAAGTATGAGTATATTTTACCACAATTACAAACAAAATTAAAGGATAAAATAAAAAATTCTCCAAAAAGAAAACTCTTAATGGAGAACAAAAGTCCGTCCGAGGGGACTCGAACCCCTGATCTTCAGAGTCGGAGTCTGATGCGTTATCCAACTACACTACGGACGGATTTAAAAAGGCTCAGGCGAAACATCGCCCAAGCCCGGCTTATCATATTATGAAATGATCAAATCAACTCAATAATTGCCATCTCTGCTGCATCGCCACGACGAGGACCTATCTTAGTGATTCTTGTATAACCACCGTTTACACCATTATACTTAGGTGCAATCTCATCAAACAGCTTTTTAACAACAGTTTCGTTTGTTACAAAAGCCATAACAAGGCGTTTGCTGTGAAGGTCATTATTCTTAGCAATAGTAATCATCTTCTCGGCCATTGAGCTTACCTCTTTAGCACGAGTAACAGTTGTTTCGATCTTGCCATTCTCAAAAAGGAATGTAACCATTGCTCTGAGCATAGCAGTTCTATGAGCAGTAGTTCTTCCCAACTTTCTTGTTCCCGGCATTTTAGTCACTCCTTTACTTAGTTTGCAAAAGGGTCTTATCTAATCAAAGCTTAAGAAGCTTATTAGTAATTAATCCTCTTCTTTACGAAGACCTAATCCCAAAGTCTGAAGTTTAGCAATAACCTCTTCAAGAGACTTACGTCCGAGGTTACGAACCTTCATCATGTCATCTTCTGACTTATTGATAAGATCTTCAACAGTATTGATACCTGCACGTTTAAGGCAGTTGAACGAACGTACGGAAAGATCAAGTTCTTCTATTGTCATTTCAAGAACCTTTTCCTTACCCTTTTCGTCTTTTTCTACCATAATATCACTGCTCATACCCTTATCAGACAAATCAACAAAAAGATTAAGATGCTCTGTAAGAACTCTTGCAGCAAGTGAAACTGCTTCTTGTGCATTTACAACACCGTTAGTCCACACGTCAAGTGTAAGTTTATCATAGTCGGTAATCTGGCCGACACGAGTGTTTTCCACCGTATAATTAACCTTTAGAACCGGCGTATAGATGGAGTCTATTGGCAAAAGACCAATGATATTTTCCTCTGCAAGCTGCTTATTACGCTCACTGGTTACATATCCTCTGCCCTTGTCAAGTACGATCTCCATAAAGAGTTTTGCTCCTTCTCCTAATGTTGCAATATGCATATCAGGATTAAGAATCTCAACTTCGCTGTCACACATAATATTTGCGGCGGTTACCTCCATAGGTCCTTCCGCTCTGATTTCAACTCTCTTCTCTGCCTGGCTGTTAAGCTTAGCTGTGAGTCCCTTCATATTAAGAATGATCTGTGTAACATCTTCCTTAACTCCGGGAATAGTTGAAAACTCGTGTAAAACGCCCTCTATTTTAATGGACTTTACTGCTACGCCCTCAAGCGATGAGAGCAATACACGACGAAGGCTATTGCCAAGTGTATTGCCAAAGCCTCTCTCAAGAGGCTCAACAACAAATATGCCATGTTTACCGTCCGAGGAAAGTTCCTCAGTTTCAATGCGTGGCTTCTCTATTTCTATCATTAGTTGGCTCCTCCTTAACATTTAATACCCTACATCGATGTCGTAATAAAACACCGACAACCGATGTCGGTACGAGCACAAAAGTGCAATATGTGTGTTTCCTATGCGGATGAGGATTACTTGGAGTACAACTCGACGATGAGGTGTGCCTCAACCTCGTAATCAAGGTCTTCTGAAGTAGGCATACGTGTTACTGTTGCCTTGAACTCATCACGGTTCTCATCAAGCCAAAGCGGAACTATGCGACTTTTAGTCTTCTCAACGTTATCCTTGAATTTTACGCTCTGCTTGCTCTTATCTCTCAAAGAGATAACATCTCCTGCTTTTATTCTATAAGACGGAATATCTACTCTCTTGCCATTTACGAGGAAATGACCATGATTTACAAGCTGTCTTGCTTCACGTCTTGTAAGAGCCATACCCATTCTGTAAACTACATTATCAAGTCTTGACTCGAGCAATACTATAATATTGTTACCAGCCTGTCCTTCCATCTTTGTAGCGATCTCATAATAATGATAGAACTGCTTCTCAAGAACACCATAGATGAACTTGAGTTTCTGCTTCTCTTTGAGCTGCATACCATACTCGGATACTTTTCTTCTTGCATTGGCATTAGGGTTCTTTTTTGACTCCTTATCAATACCAACAACAGCGGGACTGATACCCAAATGTCTGCATCTCTTTAAAATAGGATCTCTGTTTACTGCCATAATTAAAACACCTCCGTATAAATATTATCAGACACGTCTTCTCTTCGGAGGACGGCATCCGTTATGCGGGATCGGTGTAACGTCCTTGATCATACTTACATCAAGACCTGCCTGCTGTAAAGCTCTGATAGCTGCTTCACGGCCTGCTCCCGGACCCTTAACATATACTTCTACGGTCTTCATACCGTGCTCCATAGCGACTTTTGCAGCTGTTTCTGCTGCAGTCTGAGCTGCGAACGGAGTTGACTTCTTGGAACCTCTGAAACCGAGTTCACCGGCACTTGCCCAAGATACGGCATTACCCTGTGTATCTGTAATTGTAACGATTGTGTTGTTAAATGTAGACTGAATGTGAGCTGCACCCTTTTCTATGTTCTTGCGCTCACGACGTCTGCGAACAACTGCTTTCTTACCACCCTTTGGTGCTGCCATGAGTATTCTCCTCCTTACTTCTTCTTATTGGCCATTGTCTTTCTCGGGCCCTTACGAGTACGAGCGTTTGTCTTTGAACGCTGACCTCTTACAGGAAGTCCCTTACGATGACGAACACCGCGATAACAACCAATTTCGATAAGTCTTTTGATATTCAAAGCTACTTCACGACGGAGATCACCCTCCACGTGGCAGTTATGATCAATGTACTCTCTGAGTTTAGATACATCTTCCTCAGTCAAATCTCTTACACGTGTATCAGGGTTTACGCCTGTTGCAGCAATAATGTCGCTTGCTGTCTTACGGCCGATACCGTATATATAAGTTAAGCCGATCTCAACTCTTTTATCTCTGGGTAAATCTACACCAGCTATACGTGCCATAATTTGCACCTCCACTAAATCTCGTTAATTGTCAATTCCTAAGAATAATATGTGATTAACCCTGACGCTGTTTGTGCTTAGGATTCTCGCAGATAACCATAATCTTGCCTTTACGCTTGATTACCTTGCACTTATCACAGATTTTCTTTACAGAAGGCCTGACTTTCATTATACAATCATTCCTTTCAAAAGTAAATAGAATATTGGAAAAATCAGAGGATTTTCATGTAAATCCCTATTTGCAACAAAATATATTCTCTTTGTTGAAAAAATTGGTATTACTTACCTCTCCATGTTATTCTGCCCTTTGTGAGGTCATACGGCGACAACTCAACCGTTACCTTATCTCCGGGAAGAATTCTGATAAAGTTCATTCTCAGCTTTCCTGAGATATGCGCCAATATTACCTTGCCGTTTTCGAGTTCCACTTTAAATTGAGTATTCGGCAACGCCTCAATTACTGTACCTGTAAGTTCAAATACGTCCTGCTTCGACAAAGCGAATTCCTCCTTAATTATCCTGAACTTCTGATAATATTTTCCTGACTTTGCGGTTTGTATCAAAATCTTCGACAACTTTATTTGTTGCTGCAAGATGTTTCAGTTTCTTTTTCTTTGGCTTTTCGATCGGTCTTTGTTTACCGTTTACTATAAAACCAATGTCATCATCTATCGATGATATAATAAAGAAACCGTTCTTATCACGTCCCGCTTTAGCCCTGACGATCATTCCAACGCAATATTCCATAAATCCACCTCATCACTCAAGAGATGTTAGTATCACGGGACCGTCATTTGTTATCGCTATGGTATGTTCAAAGTGAGCTGAAAGACTGCCGTCGGCGGTCACTGTTGTCCAGTTATCTTTCAGTACTCGTACCCTTTCACTTCCCATATTGATCATAGGCTCTATGGCTATGACCATTCCCGGAAGCAGTTTTGCACCGGTATTCGGTGTTCCGTAATTTGGTACCTTGGGATCCTCGTGTAAATTCGCACCTACGCCATGGCCGACAAAATCTCGTACCACCGAGTAACTGCGAAGTTCAGCATATTTCTGAACTGCGTGTCCTATATCGCCTACTCTTGAAAATGCCTGAGCAGCCTTTATTCCTTCAAAGAGAGCATTTTCAGTAGTTTCCATGAGCATTTTTGCTTCTTTGCTTACATCTCCGCAAGCAAAAGTCCAAGCGTTATCACCGTGATAGCCATTCAAGCAAGCACCTACATCAATGCTTACTATATCCCCGGCTTTCAGAACACGCTTTTCACTCGGTATGCCGTGAACAACCACATTATTTACCGAAATACAAGCACTTGCAGGAAACCCGCCGTAACCGAGGAACGAAGGAGTTGCTCCCTGTCCCTCGATATACTTGCGGACAATTTCGTCAATTTCCTTAGTAGTTACACCAGGCTCGACTGCTTCTCCCGCCAAGTGTAATGCTTTTTGAGAGATACGTCCTGCTGCTCGTAAAAGCCTCAGCTCGTTTACAGTCTTAAGCTTGATCATACATTAAGCCTCGAGTTCCTTGAAAACTAATGCTGTTGTATCAGCAATTACTTCCTGTCCCTCAACTATTGCGAGCTTACCCTGCTTTGAGTAATACTCCTTAAGAGGCTCTGTTTCGCTATGATAAACCTCAAGACGAGCCTTGACTGTATCGGGGTGGTCGTCCTTACGCTGAACAAGGGCACCTGCACAGAGGTCGCATACGCCTTCAGTCTTAGGCACTTTGTACTCAAGATGATAGCTTGCACCGCAGCTTCCGCAGACACGGCGTCCGGACATTCTGCCAATGATTCTCTCGTCGGGTACTTCAATATCAATTACCTTATCGATTACTACACCCATTGTGTCCAGAGCCTCGGCTTGGGGAATGGTTCTCGGAAAACCGTCAAGAATAAAGCCGTTCTTGCAGTCGTCATTAGCAAGACGATCCTTAATGATGCCTATTACAACCTCATCAGGAACAAGCTGACCTGCGTCCATAAACGATTTTGCCTTAAGTCCCATCTCCGTACCGCTCTTCAGCGCTTCACGGATAATGTTACCCGTACTGATTGTTGGGATATTAAGATGCTCGCAGATTTTCTCTGCCTGAGTACCTTTGCCCGCACCGGGCGCACCCAAAAGAATAATGTTCATAACTATTTACCTCTTTTCTTAATATATTAATCCAAGAAACCTTTATAGTTACGCATCATCATCTGAGATTCAAGCTGCTTAACTGTATCGAGAGCAACACCTACAAGAATGATGATAGAAGTTCCGCTGAGCGACATACTTCCCATTGTAGAAATTCTGCCGTATATGAGCGGGAGCAAAGCAATTACTGCCAAGAACAATGCACCAATAAGTGTAATTCTGGAAAGTATCTTTGCAATAAAATCAGCTGTCGGTCTGCCCGGACGAATACCCGGAATAGTACCGTTGCTTGTACGGAGATTATTTGCAATCTCTACCGGATTGTACTGAATTGTTGTGTAGAAATATGCAAACATAATTATTAAGAAGAAATAAATAATCATATAAGCAACATTTGTAGTTGAGAAGAAGTTAAAGAAGCTTCCCCAGAAACCTGTTGTTGCTTTAACAAACAAATTAATTGTGCTGGGAATTGAGAGAATTGAGCTTGCGAAGATTACAGGAAGAACTCCGCCCATACCAACCTTGATCGGGAAGTATGAGGACTGTCCGCCATACATCTTTCTGCCAACAACTCTCTTAGCATACTGTATCGGAATACGTCTTTCAGCATCATTCATAAATGTAATGAGCCAAATTACGAACAGGAACAGTACAACGAAAATCGGAACAAAGAAATAATACTTTGTATCGCCCTGACCTGCCATCTGCCAATAAGCAGTAAGCTGAGTAACAAGAACAGAAATTCTTGAAATAATACCTGCAAAAAGGAGTATCGAAATACCGTTGCCGATACCGTGAGAGTTGATCTGCTCACCAAGCCACATCATTACAGCAGTACCTGCTGTGAACGTCAGGATAATTACTGCGCAAGAGAATACACCCTGGAAGCCCGATCTCCAATCAGAGATAATAATACTTGAACGTCTGAGGAAGATATAGTAAGCAGTACCCTGGATAAGACCTAGACCTACTGTTACATATCTTGTAATTGCAGCAATTTTCTTTCTGCCTTCATTGCCCTCTTTTGATAATCTTTCGAGCGCAGGAATAGCAACACAAAGCAACTGCATAATAATTGATGAGTTAATATACGGAGTAACACCCATCGCAAACAATGTAGCGTTAGCAAACGCACCACCGGAAAGCATATTCTGATATGCAAGGAAGTTGTCACCGCTGTACTGATCCATCAATGTTTTAAGTGCTACGACATCAAGAAAAGGAACGGGAATAACCGAACCAATTCTGAAAACCAATATTATTAATAATGTAAAGAGGATCTTGTTTCTTAGATCAGGAATCCTCCAGGCGTTACTGATTGTTTTAAACAATTATACCACCTCTGCCTTTCCGCCGGCTGCCTCGATTTTTGCCTTAGCAGACTCAGAAAAAGCAGTTGCTTTTACAGTAAGGCTCTTTGTCAATGTGCCATTCGATAAAATCTTAACGCCATCAAAAGAGTTCTTTACTATACCGGCTTCAACAAGTGCCTGTGTATCAACTGTTGCGCCGTTCTCAAATTTCTTCTCAAGAGTACCAACATTAACGGTTACGATCTCCTTAGCGAAGATGTTGTTAAAGCCTCTCTTAGGAATACGTCTCTGAAGGGGCATCTGACCTCCTTCAAAGCCCGGACGCATACCGTGACCTGCTCTGGCCTTCTGTCCCTTGTGACCCTTGCCTGCTGTTTTGCCCCAGCCTGAACCGTGGCCTCTGCCTATACGACGAGCATCTTTCTTTGAGCCTGCAACGGGTGAAAGTTCATGCAACTTCATAAATTCGCACCTCCTTGTTATGCTTCGGTAACCTCGATGAGGTGATTAATTACTTTGATTTTGCCCTTTGTCTGAGCGTTATCCGGCTGAACTGTTGTATCACCGATCTTACGCAGTCCCAAAGAGTCGGCGGTTGCAATCTGGTTTTTCTTAGCGCCGATAAGACTCTTTTTGAGCTTAATTGTTAACTGTGCCATCTTGCTTACCCCCTATTAATATAAATCCTTTACTGAGATACCGCGAATAGCAGCAACCTCCTCAGCAGAACGAAGTGCGCCCAAACCCTGAAGTGTAGCACGAACTACGTTGCAAGGGTTGTTTGAACGGAGAGCCTTTGTTCTGATGTCCTTAATGCCAACAGCCTCGATTACCGCACGGACAGGGCCGCCTGCGATAACACCGGTACCGGGAGCAGCAGGCTTCATAAGAACTCTGCCTGCGCCAAACTCACCGATGATCTCGTGAGGAATAGTTGTGCCTTTAAGGGAAACCTTGATAAGGTTCTTCTTAGCATCCTCGATGCCCTTACGGATAGCATCAGGAACTTCGCCTGCCTTACCGATACCGAAACCAACAGTGCCGTTACCATCGCCTACTACTACAAGAGCAGCAAACTTGAAGATACGACCACCCTTAACAGTCTTTGATACACGGTTAATAGCAACTACGCGCTCCTTTAACTCGTTTGTTGATGCTTCAATTCTTGCCAAAGTATTTTCCTCCCTTACTTAGAACTTGAGGCCGCCCTCACGAGCGCCTTCGGCCAACTCTTTAACACGGCCGTGATATACATAGCCACCTCTGTCAAATACAACATCGGTGATTCCTTTGTCTGATGCTTTCTTTGCAAGAAGCTTGCCAACTTCCTTAGCTGCTTCTTTATTGCCGCCATAAACTGTGATCTCCTTGTCAAGAGAAGACGCACTGGCGAGAGTAACACCGTTTATGTCATCAATAAGTTGAGCATAAATGTTTGTGTTGGAGCGGAATACGTTCAAACGAGGACGCTCAGCTGTGCCGCTGATCTTACCGCGAACTCTCTTGTGGCGCTTGATTCTAGCGTTATTATTCATGTTATTCACTCCTTAATTATTTACCCTTACCGGCTTTTCCCTCTTTACGACGGATAACCTCGTCAACGTACTTAATACCCTTGCCCTTATACGGCTCCGGCGGACGCTTTTCTCTTACTTCGGCAGCAAACTGACCAACTTTCTGCTTGTCAATGCCTGTAATAATGATCTTGTTCGGGTTTGGAACTTCGATCTTAATATCATCTGTATCTGAAACGATTACCTGATGTGAGTAACCAAGGTTCATAATGCAATCCTTACCCTGCTTCTGTACACGATAACCAACACCATTCACCTCAAGTTCCTTCTTGTAACCGTTTGTTACACCCTCGATCATGTTTGCGATAAGTGTACGTGTAAGACCGTGAAGAGATCTGTTAAGCTTATCATCGTTGGGACGAGTAACGCTGATCACAGCGCCATCGATCTCAATCTTCATGTTCGGGTGGAATTTCTGAGTAAGAGTACCCTTAGGGCCTTTTACTGTAACTACACCGTCGTCAAGCTTTACCTCAACACCGGCGGGAATATTTATAGGTTTTCTTCCAATTCGAGACATATTCGGACCTCCTTACCAAATGAATGCAAGAACTTCGCCGCCAACATTCTCCTTGCGTGCCTGACGATCTGTCATAACACCCTTTGAAGTAGAAACGATAGCGATACCGAGACCCTTCATTACTTTTGGCATATCTTCTACATTAGAATAAATGCGGAGACCCGGCTTAGAAACTCTCTTAAGACCCTGAATAACAGGTGTCTTGTTCGGGCCGTACTTAAGAACTACTGTAATTACGCCCTGCTTGCCGTCTTCGGCAACTGAAAAACTCTTGATGTATCCTTCGTCAACAAGAATCTGGCAAATAGACTTCTTCATGTTTGAAGCAGGAATATCAACAGTATCGTGTTTAGCAGTAGATGCGTTACGGATTCTTGTAAGCAAATCTGCGATTGTATCTGTAATCTGCATAGTATTTCCTCCTCCTTAAATTACCAGCTTGCCTTCTTTACTCCGGGGATCTCGCCCTTATATGCGAGTTCTCTGAAGCAGATACGACAAATACCAAACTTGCGGAGGTATGCGTGTGGTCTTCCGCAGATTTTGCATCTTGTGTACTCTCTCGTTGAAAACTTTTGAGTTCTCTGCTGCTTAACCTTCATTGCTTTCTTAGCCACAATTACCCCTCCTTACTTTGAAAACGGAGCGCCCATAAGTGTTAAAAGCTCACGAGCCTCTTCATCTGTCTTAGCTGTTGTTACGAAACAAATGTCCATACCACGAACTTTATCGATCTTATCAAACTCGATCTCAGGGAAGATGAGCTGCTCTTTAAGACCCATATTATAGTTACCTCTGCCATCGAATGAATTAGGGTTAATTCCTCTGAAGTCACGTACTCTCGGAAGAGCTACGTTGAAGAATCTATCTACAAACTCATACATTCTCTCGCCACGGAGTGTAACCTTTACGCCAATGTTCATACCTTCTCTGAGTTTGAAGTTAGCAACCGACTTTCTTGCCTTACAAATGTATGGCTTCTGTCCGGTGATAGTAGCGATATCACGAGAAATAGCATCAATAACCTTTGAGTTCTCTCTTGCCTCGCCTGCGCCTACGTTGATAACAACCTTCTCAAGCTTTGGTATCTCCATCACACTCTTATAAGAATACTTCTTCATAAGAGTAGGGGCAACATCGCTTTTATACATTTCCTTTAATCTAGCCATTGTTTAACCCCTCCTTACAGTGTTTCTTTGCACTTAACGCAAATACGCTCTTTCTTGCCGTCAGCAAGAATCTTATGACCTACTCTTGTCTGCTTGCCGCATCTCGGGCAAACGATCTGAACCTTTGAAGCATAGATAGCGGATTCAGCCTTTACGATGCCGCCCTGCTCACCCATTCTTCTCGGCTTAACGTGCTTTGAAACCATATTGCACTTCTCGACAATAACCTTGCCCTCCTTAGGAGAAACAGCAAGTACCTTGCCCTGCTTGCCGCGGTCTCTACCGCTGATAATCTTTACGGTGTCACCCGTTTTAACATGAACCTTATTATTCATCAGTGAGCACCTCCATTAAAGTACTTCGGGAGCCAAAGAAAGTATCTTCATATACTCTTTATCACGAAGCTCTCTTGCTACGGGTCCAAATATACGAGTACCTCTCGGGTTCTTGTCTTCCTTTATAATAACGGCTGCATTCTCGTCGAAACGAATATATGTGCCGTCTTCACGACGAACGCCCTTCTTGGAACGTACGATAACTGCTTTAACTACGTCGCCTTTCTTAACGATGCCGCCCGGAGCTGCCTTCTTAACGGAAGCTACCACAACATCGCCAATGTTGGCGTACCTTCTTCTGGTACCACCGAGAACACGAATGCACATAAGCTCTTTTGCACCGGTGTTATCGGCAACCTTGAGGTATGTCTGCTGCTGTATCACAGTGATTTCCTCCTTTTATATGCCAATATTACTTTGCTTTTTCGATGATTGTAACGAGTCTCCATCTCTTATCCTTAGAAAGAGGACGAGTCTCCATAATTCTTACACGGTCGCCTACGCCTGCTTCGTTGTTCTCATCATGAGCCTTGAACTTTATAGTTCTCTTCACGATCTTGTTGTAAAGCGGGTGCTTAACGCTGTCCTCGACTGCTACGACAATTGTTTTCTCCATCTTGTCGCTTACAACCTTGCCTACAACTGTTTTTCTAAGATTTCTTTCACTCACAGTTAAATCCTCCTTCCATTACGCATTCTTGCTGTTCTCAAGCTGCTGCTCACGAATTACAGTAAGTACACGAGCAATATCCTTCTTAACAGCCTTAATACGCATTGGATTGTCAAGCTGATTTATAGCGAGCTGAAAACGAAGGTTAAAGAGCTCTTCTTTGAGAGCCTTGAGCTTATCCTGAAGCTCTTCTACTGTCAATTCTCTGATTTCTGAAGCTTTCATTACTGCTCACCCTCCGTTTCTTCCTTCTTTACGAACTTGCACTTGATAGGAAGCTTAGCTGCTGCGAGTCTCATAGCTTCTCTTGCTGTTTCTTCAGGAACACCTGCAAGCTCAAACATAACCTTACCCGGCTTTACTACTGCTACCCAAAACTCAGGTGCGCCTTTACCTTTACCCATACGAGTACCGAGAGGCTTCGATGTGATCGGCTTATCCGGGAAAATCTTTATCCATACTTTACCAAATCTCTTGCAGTAACGAGTCATAGCTACACGGGCAGCCTCGATCTGATTCGACTTGATCCATGCCGGCTCGAGAGCCTGCAAACCATACTCACCGTAAGACACTTTGTTGCCTCTGAGAGCCTTGCCCTTCATACGGCCTCTGTGAACTTTGCGGTATTTAACGCGCTTTGGTAATAACATTACTTACCGCTCCCTTCTCTGCGTGACTTGCGACTTTCGTTAAGAACCTCGCCTTTATACAGCCAAACCTTTACACCGATTTTGCCGTATGTTGTATTTGCCTCAGCAAAGCCGTAATCTATATCAGCTCTGATTGTCTGAAGCGGGATTGTACCCTCGTGATACTGCTCTGCTCTTGCAATCTCGGCACCGCCAAGACGTCCTGAGCACTGTGTCTTTATACCCTTTGCACCGAACTTCATTGTTCTTCCGATTGCCTGCTTCATAGCGCGACGGAATGAAATTCTCTTTTCAAGCTGCTGAGCAATATTCTCTGCAACAAGCTGTGCGTTAAGGTCAGGGTGCTTAACCTCTACTATATCAATTGCTACGTCTTTACCGAGCATTTTCTCGCACTGAGCACGGAGCTTTTCGATCTCAGCGCCGCCTTTGCCTATTACAAGACCCGGCTTCGCACAATGAATGTGAATTCTGACTTTCTGCTTTTCGCTCTCTTTCTGCTTTGTGCGCTCGATCTCAATCTTTGCTACGCCAAAAGCGTAAAGCTGCTTTTTGAGTGTCTTACGGAGGTTATAGTCCTCTACAAGAGTATCTCCGAAATCCTTGTTGTCTGCATACCAACGCGAATCCCAATTCTTAATAACGCCTACACGTAAACCGTGCGGATGTACTTTCTGGCCCATTACTCTAACCTCCCTTTCTTATTCTTTTTCCTTGAGTACAAGGGTAATGTGCGATGTTTTCTTGTCGATTCTGTAAGCTCTGCCCTGTGCTCTCGGACGAATACGCTTAAGGATCGGACCCTGGCTTACGCTGCACTCTGCAACATAAAGCTTTGAAACATCCATGTTGTGGTTATTCTCTGCATTTGCCATAGCTGACTTAAGCAGCTTCTGCAAATCCTCACAAGCTGCCTTGGGAGTATGCTTGAGGATAGCCATCGCAAGATCAACCGGCTTGTTTCTGATCAAATCCAATACGATAGAAACCTTGCGGGGAGAAATGCGAACATAATTCAAATAAGCCTTAGCTTCCATTTCTATAACTCCTTTCGGCACTATTACTTCTTAGTTGTCTTTGAACCTGCGTGTCCCTTAAATGTTCTTGTCGGTGCAAACTCGCCGAGTTTGTGGCCGATCATATCTTCTGTTACATATACAGGAACGTGCTTGCGGCCGTCATGTACCGCAAATGTATGACCTACGAAATCCGGGAATATTGTTGAGCTTCTGCTCCATGTTTTGAGCATCTTCTTCTCGCCGGTTTCGTTCATCTCTTGAACCCTCTTGAGAAGTACAGGCTGTACATAAGGGCCCTTCTTAACACTTCTACTCATAAGTCATCTGCCT